>DASRZK010000027.1:0-3537 GCA_035686505.1 Dehalococcoidales bacterium
AGTACACTGCGCTGGCCGCATCCGGCGTGCTTGATTTCAGGACTGCGGTCTATCTGGCAAGGGAGCGTGGTCGGCTGATGCATGAGGCCGGCACCGTCCGTCCCGGAAGCATGGCGGCGGTTATCGGCCTTGAGGAATCGCTATTGCAAGAGGTATGCCAGCAGGCGGGAATCTTTATCGTGAACAGGAACTCGCCGGGCCAGCTGGTTATAAGCGGCGATAGCGATGGTGTGGTGAAAGCCATGGAACTGGCCAAAGACAGGGGAGCGGCGCGTGTTATGCTTCTCCCGGTAAGCTGTGCTTTCCATACGCCGCTGATGCAGCCCGCCGTTGAGGGTATGACGGAAATCATACCTAAGGTTACTTTTGCCGACCCGTCCGTCCCCGTTATCGCCAATGTCACTGCCTGTCCCCTGACCACAGCGCAGGCGGTAAAGGAGGAGCTTGTCCAGCAGCTGTGCAGTTGTGTTCAGTGGCAGCGCTCCGTTGAGTTCATGATTAATGAAGGGGTAACCACGTTCATTGAGATAGGGCCGGGCAAGGTGCTCGCCGGCCTGATAAAGCGGATAAACCGAGAGGTACAGACCATAAATATCGGAGATGCACCAGCGGTAAGCAGCCGTTTGGTATAACCCGAGGAGGTAAACATGGATCTATCCGGTAAAGTAGCCATTGTGACCGGCAGCGCCCGTGGTATCGGGCGGGAGATTGCGCTCAGGCTGGCAGAGGCTGGCGCCAACATTGTTATCAGTGACATTGCTGGCGCGGAATCGGCGGCTGAGGAAATAAAGAAAATGGGTCGGCGGAGCCTGGCAGTCACCGCCGATGTCAGCTCGGCGGCTGACGTCGCCAATCTGGTGGAGAAGACGGCCGGGGAGCTCGGGCGGATAGACATTCTAGTAAATAACGCCGGCATTGCCCGCGACCAGCTTTTGCTGCGGATGTCGGACGAGGACTGGGAAGTGGTACTGAATGTGAACTTGAAGAGCGTTTTCCTGTGCACGCGCGCCGTACTGCGGCCGATGATAAAGCAGAGGTGGGGGCGTATCATCAGCATATCCAGCATCGTGGGCATTGTGGGTAACCCCGGCCAGGCGAATTACGCGTCATCCAAAGCGGGTATCATCGGCTTCACCAAGACCATTGCCCGAGAGGTTGGCTCGCGCGGCATTACCGTCAATGCCATTGCCCCCGGCTTCATTGTCTCCAAGATGACTGACCAGTTAAGCGAGGAACAAAAAGGGGAGATGCTGAAGCGGATACCGCTCGGTTCTCTGGGTACGCCGCGTGACGTGGCCGAGGCGGTGGCTTTTCTGGCGTCTGAGGAAGCCAGATACATCACCGGGCAGGTCCTGGGTGTGGACGGGGGGCTGGGGGGACTTTAGGACAGAGGATGGCGATACTGGCTTCTGATTAATTGTGTGCTTTTTTGCCTAGTGCATTGATATCCGGCCGGTGACGCAGCCCCCACTCCTTGAAACACTGCAGCACTTCCTCGTCACTGGGATCGTGCCAGTAGCGGTAGAAGTCAGAGACGTAGAACTCCGGGCCAAATCCGGAAACGCAGGCCACTACTCTGTTGGCTATTTTTTCCACCTTGGGCAGGGCTGTGGCTGATGCCACCGGTACGGCGACGATAATCTCCCGGGGCTGGTGGTAGCGTATCGATTCTACGGCAGCCATTATGGTATAGCCGGAAGCGAGCCCGTCGTCAACCATAATCACCGTTTTGCCTTTGACCACCAGCGGCGGTCTTTTACCGTGATAGAGCAGGCTGCGCTGGCGGATGGCGGCTCTTACCTGGCTCACCTGATAATTAATCTGCTGCTGGCTCAAATTAAAGCGCTTGACCATGTCCTCATTGAGTATGGTGGTGCCGTCGTCGGTCACGGCGCCAAAACCGCCCTCGGGGCTGAGTGGCAGGGGGATTTTGCGGGAGATGATGATATTGAACTCGGCATTGAGTGCCAGCGCCACCCCCAGCCCGACCAGCACCCCGCCATTGGGAATTGCCAGCACTACGGCCGACCGGTTGCGGTACTCGGTCAGCCAGGTCGCCAGTTGCCGGCCGGCATCGTAGCGGTTTTCAAAAACCGGTTCCTGTCGGCTGATATGTCCGCGCATTGTTTTAAAACCTCTTTTCAGCTGATTAGTCTGAATTCCGTAACGTCCACCAGCCCCAGGTCGGTGAGCTTGAGTTCGGGAATCACGGGCAGGGCAAGGAAGGAGAGGGTGGCAAAGGGAGAGGGGAGCCTGGAGCCGAGCTCTCTGGCTGTCTGTTCCAGCTTTCCCAGCCGGGCGACCACGGTTTCCAGCGGTTCATCAGAAAGCAGCCCGGCGATGGGCAGGCCCAGGCTGGCCAGCACCTTCCCCTCCGCCACCGCGACTATACCGCCCTGGAGGCGCTGTATCTCCTGAATCGCCGCCAGTATATCATCATCGTTCGTCCCAATGGCAACGATGTTATGCGAGTCATGAGCCACGGACGAAGCGAGCGCTCCTTTCTTCAGCCCGAAGCCGGTAACCATACCCAGTCCAATGTTGCCGGTTGCCCGGTGCCTCTCTACAACCACCAGTTTCAGTATATCTCTTTCCATATCCGGAATAAACTGACCATTGACCGTTTTGACCTTCAGGTAGCGTTTGCGGGTTACAATCTGTCCCGGTACCAGTTCAATCACGGGAAACTCTGCTGGCGGAGCGGTCAATTTCAGTGATTCCCGGTTGACAGATTTGACGTGTACCGTTCCAGTTACCGCGTGGTTACCTGCCATTGGCAGCGGAAATAACGGCTGGCCTTCTCTGGCGACCAGACGGCCGCGATGGAAAACCATGTTCACTGACAGGTTAGCCAGGTCATCAAGAGCCAGAATATTGGCGAAGTAGCCGGGAGCGATTGCCCCCAGACCGTCAAGGCGAAAATACTCCGCAGTATTGATGGTGGCCAGCTGGATAGCCCGCACCGGCTCAAGGCCTAGGTGGATTGCCTTGCGTACTACGGCATCGATGTCTCCATCGTGGAGCAGGTCGTAAGCGCTGCGGTCGTCAACCACAAAGAGGCATCGCTTATAGGTCTTATCGGTGACCAGCGGCAGCAGGGCCTCCAGGTTCTTTTCCGAAGAGCCCTCCCGTATCATTATGAACATGCCCTTTTCCAGTTTTTCCCTGGCTTCTTCGAGGGCCACCGATTCATGGTCGGAGCCTATGCCGGCGGCAACGTAGGCACTGAGGTCTTTTCCTCTGACGCCGGGGGTGTGCCCATCGATAATCTTCCCTTTGCTCAGGGCAATCTTGCGCAGCATAGTGGCATCGCCGTGGATGACCCCGGGAAAGTTCATAACTTCTCCCAGACCGATGGCCTCCCGCCAGCGTAAAATCTGGCGAACGTTCTCGGGACTGATGCTGGCGCCCGATGTCTCAAGATGGGTCGCGGGCACGCAGGAAGGCGCCATCAGGAACAGGTCAAAGGGCAGATGGCGGACGCGGTCAAGGACATAACGCATCCCTTCCAGGCCGCAGACATTGGCGATTTCATGC
>DASRZK010000028.1:0-4148 GCA_035686505.1 Dehalococcoidales bacterium
CGGCACTGCCGGCGGTGCGGTAAGGACAGCCGGAGCACTCCCTTCCGCACTCACCAGGACTGCCACGGCCATTAACTGGTCATTCATCCGCTGGGTAGTCTTTTCCATCTGCTTCAGTTTACCTTTTTCCGCCATGTTCACTATCTCATTGACCCTTTTGTCAACCAGTTCGGCGTAGTATTCGGCTTTACCCAGCTTTGACGGGGTCAATACCAGTCGCACCCTCTCCGTGGCCAGCTTCACCGGATACAGTGGCTGGTCCGGCATACTGTTCCCTGCGGCAGCTACTGTGCCACTGCTGGCTAGAAGTAATACCAGAACCGCAATTGCCGCCGTTGCCCAGCGCGGCTGCCAGCCAAACAATGAGAAGCGGCGCCGCTTCCTCTCTTTCATATCTCTGAGCGCGGCAAGCATCTGGTACCTAGCCCTCTCCCGGAATTCGGGGCGAGGCGCAATCTCCAGCGTTTCTTTGGCATTTAATGCCGTCTGCAGCAATGGCGCAAGTTCGGCCGCGTGCTCCGGATAACTGGCCAGACACTGCTCAATGCTCTCACCACCGGTCAGAACCCGCTCCAGGCACTCGTCAAATATATTGGCAAACTCTCTATTATTCTTCATTGCTTTACCCTGTCGCCAGCATTTTGCGCAGAGATACCACGGCACTGTGCTGCAACGCCTTTATGGCCCCCTCACTTTTACCCATTGAGCCGGCTACCTGTGCCACCGACAAACCACCGGCAAAACGGAGTGAGACCACTTCTCGTTGCAGGCTGGTCAGCTGTTTGGTAGCCGCAACCAGATTTTCAATATCCATCTTTCGTTCCGTCTCAGAACTGGGATTGCTGTTGCTGCTGCCGACAAATGTCTCATCAAGAGGAACCGTTGCTCGTTTCGATTTCTTTCTCCAGTAGTCAACCACCTGGTTGTGGGCAATGCGGAACAGCCAGGAAGAGAACGGGCTCCCCTTAAACTTGTAGCCGAAGATAGATTTGAACGCCTTCAGAAAGACCTGCTGTGTCATATCTTCCGCCTCGGTCCTATCTCCTATTTTGAGAACTATATATCGATAAATCTTATCGAAGTTCTCCTCATATAATTGTGTTAAAGCCGCCTCGTCACGCTCTTTCGCTCGCCGGACAAGGCTCTCTTCATCTTGCACCTGACAACTCCATACAGCCAGTAACTCATTCTAGGGTATCCATTTTCCCATGCCATATGGTGTTACCCCGTGCATATAGTATAACGAACGAGTTTGGAAAAAGATAGCGCCGCCAGCTATGAATTGCCCTGCGGTGAGGCACCGAAATATGTTAAAATCATACGAAGCTATCTCTGTGCATATTATGGAGAAGAAACCTTGGCGTACTACCTACGCTACATGTGTAAAGAGGATGTATCCCAGGTCAATGAGATTGACCGGGAGGCGTTCCCCACCCAGTGGCCACCGCCTGACTATCGCCGCGAACTGCAGAACCCGCTGGCCCGCCTGCTCGTTGTCTGTGATGACAGCCATAAGCCTGAAGAGTCAGAAATAGAAATCCACCAGGGAGACGTTTCCGGCCTGATGTTCAGGATAAAACGATGGTGGCGGCAGAATCGAATCTTCGGAAATAGGCCACCTCAATCGAGCGGGCAGTGTATCATCGGTTTTGCCAGCATGTGGATAATGGCCGATGAGGCCCATATCACCAACATCGCCGTGCGCCAGAGCTACCAGCGTCAGGGTATCGGCGAAATGCTGCTCATGTCAACCATTGACCTCGCCGCCGAACTCAAGGCCAATATCGCTACCCTTGAGGTGCGGGTCTCTAACCTGCCCGCCCAGAGCCTGTACCATAAGCATGGCTTTGGGCAGGCGGGCCTGCGCCGCGGCTACTACACGGACAATCGCGAAGATGCCCTGCTGATGTCCACTGAGAGTATCACCTCCGCCCCCTTCCAGGCCCAGCTCCAGGAATTGAAACGCGCCCACACCCGGAAATACGGAGAAATAGCTAAATCCCTGACCGGTACTTCATCCAGATAGTCGGAGCTTAATCAAGCAGCTTAAAAGTGATTGACAATTTATGTCCGTGCTTTGACCGCTGGCACGGGGCGTGATAGAATTAAGACACCACAGGGGCTGGGTTTTCAGCCAAGGGGGGTGTAGAGCGATGTCAGGTCATTCAAAGTGGTCCTCAATCAAGCACCAGAAAGGCGTTGCTGATGCCCGTCGTGGACAGCTTTTTACCAAATTGACCCGTGAGATAATCGTCGCCGTGCGTGAAGGCGGCAGCAACCCGGATACCAACTTCCGCCTGCGACTTGCCGTCCAGAGAGCCCGAGACAGCAACATGCCCATGGATAACATAGAGCGGTCCATCAAGAAAGGCAGCGGCGAGCTGGAAGGCATGACCCTGACCGAAGTGATTCTGGAAGGGTATGGGCCGAGCGGCACCGCCATACTTGTGGAAGCCCTCACCGATAACCGCAACCGGACGATACAGGATGTTCGGGGCGCCTTTACCAAGCACGGCGGGAGCCTCGGGGAGAACGGCTGTGTTTCCTGGATTTTCGACACCAAGGGCCTGATTACGGTCAAGACTGACGGCCTTGATGCCGACGCCCTGGCGTTGAATGCCATTGATGCCGGCGCCGACGACGTAAAGGTAGAGAGCGGTTACGTTGAAATCTACACCAACCCAGCAGACCTGGAGGCTGTCAGGTCGGCACTGGAGGCGAAGGAAATACCCATCGCCTCGGCGGAACTGCTCAAGGTGCCGAAGACAGTCGTCCAGCTTAATGAGAAAGCCGCCATGCAGACCCTGAAGCTGCTGGATAAGCTGGAGGAACTGGACGAGATGCAGCATGTCTCCAGCAATGCCGACTTCCCCGATGCGGTTCTGGAGCAGTACCAGTTACAGGCTTCCGGTTGACGGTTATCCACGATGAGAGTTTTAGGTATTGACCCGGGCACGGTCACCATGGGCTACGGGGTGGTGGAGAGCAATAACGATAACCTGGCCATGATTGACTGCGGTGCACTGGTTACTTCGAAGCGCTTCCCTATCGGGGAGCGCCTGTGTTATCTCTACCGCGAGCTTCTGTGCATCATCCAGAATTACCAGCCGGACATGGTAGCCGTGGAGCAGCCGTTTGTGGCCAGCAATGTCCGCTCGGCGCTGGCCATTGGCCGGGCTCAGGCCGTTGCCCTCCTCGCCGCCGCCACCCAGAGCATCCCCACCCACGAATACACCCCCACGCGGGTCAAGCAGAGCGTTGCCAACTACGGCGCCAGCAGCAAGGAACAGGTCCAGGAGATGGTCCGACTTCAATTGGGTTTAAAAGAAATTCCCCAGCCCAATGACGCCGCCGATGCCCTCGCCGTGGCCATCTGCCACCTGCGCGAGATACATTTGAGCGAGCTACTCGCCAGGCAGGGAGAGAAACAATGATATCCAGTTTACACGGGAAAGTAGAAGCGCTGGGCAGCGACTGGGCCGTGGTCAACGTGAACGGCGTCGGCTTTCAGGTCTTTATGCCCACCTCCACCCTGAGCGCCGTCGGCGCCGTTGGCAAGGAAGTGCATCTTTACACCCACTTCCACCTCCGCGAGGATAACGCCGCCCTGTACGGCTTTGGCGCGCCCGAGGAGCTGACACTTTTCCAGACGCTGATTGGCGTCACCGGACTCGGCCCCCGTCTGGCGCTGGCCATGCTGTCAGGTTTGAGCACGGAGCAAATCGTGACCGCCATCGCCACCGGCAGCGTTGATTTGCTGACGGTAATCCCGGGAATCGGGAAAAAGGTGGCCAGCCGCATTGTCCTTGAGCTTAAGGAGAAGATTGGCGCCGGCTGGATTACTACCCCCGCCACCCAGTTTGCCCAGGAGAATATCGATGTCCTGGCCACCCTCACCGCCCTGGGCTACTCTGCCCCCGAGGCCGCCCGCGCGGTGGCCACCCTGCCCCCATCATCAGACATCTCTCTGGAGGAGAAAATCAAGCTGGCCTTGCAGTATTTCGGAAAATAAATATGCTCACCATAAGGAAGGCAACTTTCGAAGACCTGGGGGCTATCACCGAAATCTACAATGAGGCTATCCTCAAAACGGTGGCCACGTTTGATACCAAGCCCAAGACCGAGGCGGAACAGCAGAGCTGGTTTGA
>DASRZK010000029.1:0-3148 GCA_035686505.1 Dehalococcoidales bacterium
ATCGTTCCCTCCCATGATTTATGCGGGCTTATCCTGGGGGCGAGGCGGTGTCTGCCCAGCACCCGACCGACGAGGTATGCGATAGTATCGGAGCCGAAAGTGATAAAAAGGGCGAAAAACACCCAGTTCCGGCCAGCCTCAAGCCGCAAATCTACCAGGAAGCTAAGCATCCAGCCCACGTAGAGAAATCCAGCCACCATCCACGCCCAGCCCGTAAAAGCCCCCTCAACGCGCTGGCGCAGCACCAGCCAGATGAGAGGCAGTACGACGGCCAGCGTCACCAGCAGCGGAGCGGCAAACGGGGACGGGCAGTGCGGGCTCACTATAATCAGAAGCGTGAAGAGCAGCCCAAATACAGTCAGTGAATAGATACCGGAAACGCCCACCAGCCGGTAGAATTCGTAAGCGGCCAGCAATCCCCAGATGGCGATAAAGATGGTGAACCAGGGCAGAGGTTTATCAAACCAGACGGCGGCAATAAGGAGGGGAAGGCCCCATAGTGCGGTTACAACCCTTTTTTTGAGCATGCCTTTTATCAAAGTGCGCCGAAGCGCCGTTCCCGCTGGCTGTAGGCAATCAGCGCCTTGTCCATGTCCTCTTTGTTAAAGTCGGGCCAGAGAACGTCGGTGAAGTAATATTCGCTGTAGGCAGTCTGCCACAGCAAAAAGTTGCTGAGGCGCCATTCATCGCCGGTCCGGATTAAAAGGTCTACATCCGGAATACCGGCGGTATACAGATAGTCACTGAACAGTTTCTCATCTATTTTTTCCGGCGGGATGCCTTCAGCGATGATGCGGCGAACCGCATCAATTATCTCAACATGCCCGCCGTAGTTGAAAGCCAGACTCAGCATCAACCCCGTATTATCCCTGGTGTGTTCCTCGGCACGCCGAATTGAGCTCTGCAGCCAGTCAGGCAGCTCTCCAAGCCTCCCGAGATGGCGAACCCTGATGCCCTTCCTGTGCAGCTTGGGGACATCCTGGTCAATTCTCTCCTTCAGGACACGGAATAACCCTTCTATCTCCTCCCCGGGACGGCCCCAGTTCTCGGTGGAAAACCCGTAGAGGGTAACGTACTTTACCTGAAGGTCATTGAGATACTCTGTCAGGGCGCGCATCTTCTTCACGCCAGCCCGATGCCCGGCAAGCCTGGGCAGCCCGCGTTTCTCCGCCCAGCGCCCATTCCCGTCAGGTACAATGGCCACATGAACTGGCAATCGTGTTACCTGCTGCTTGAGTGATTTCATCGCTCTCGATTCTTCCCCGGTATTATCAGCATAATCTGGGGTCTATGCCTCCAGAAGCTCCTTTTCCTTGTCTCGTCCGGCCTGGTCAATTTCAGCGATATGGACGTCAGTAAGCTTCTGCAGTTGGCTGAGGGCTCTTTTATGTTCATCCTCAGATAATTCTTTATTCTTTTCCATGGTCTTCAGGTCATTCATAACTTCATGCCTCAGATTACGCACCACTATCTTTCTCTCCTCAATCCTTTTCCGCACCACCCGGATCAGCTCCTGACGCCTTTCCTCGGAAAGCGGCGGGATGCTTATTCTGATTACATTTCCATCATTGGTCGGATTGAAACCGAGGTCAGACTTCAGGATGGCTTTCTCAATCTCACGAATACTGCTTTTGTCCCATGGCTGGATAAGGAGGAGGCTGGCCTCAGGCACGGAAATACCGGCAATCTGATGAATGGGTGTGGGCACACCAGCGTAGTCCACCCTGATGTGCTCGACCAGTGCCGGTGTGGCACGACCGGTGCGCAATGTCGCCAGCTCTTTCCGCAGGCCACTGACAGACGCCCGCATCTTTCCCTCTATGTTTTGCAAGGCATCACTGACCATGTTTATCTATCCGCTTGATACCAAGGTGCCAATCGGTTCACCGCTGACCGCTTTTTCCATGCTGCGGGGTGCCTGAAGGTCGAACACAATAATGGGCAGTTTATTCTCCAGGCAAAGGGAGAGGGCGGTGGCGTCCATCACCTCAAGTCTAAGGTTCAGTGCCTCCAGATAGGTGAGGTGATCAAACTTTTTCGCATCCGGGTTTTTAATTGGGTCAGCACTGTAAACGCCATCTACTTTGTTCTTGGTCATGAGCAGGACTTCAGCATCAATCTCGATTGCCCGCAGCGCCGCGGCGGTGTCCGTGGTCATATAGGGATTCCCGGTACCGCCGGCAAAGATGACCACCCGGCCTTTTTCCAGATGCCGGACGGCGCGACGTCTGATATATGGTTCGGCCACCTGATTAATGCCAATCGCCGACTGCGTTCGTGTGTGGACGCCTTCTCTCTCCAGTGTGTCCTGGAGAGCCAGGGCATTGATGACAGTGGCCAGCATTCCGGCATAGTCTGCGGTTACACGGTCGATGCCGTTTGCCTCGGCTTCATCACCACGCCAGATGTTACCCCCACCGACGACGATAGCCACCGCCACCCCCATCTCCACCACGTTCTTGATCTGTTTGGCCACCTTGGTAAGAGTGTCGATGTCAATACCAAACCTATTTCCCCCGGCAAAGGACTCACCGCTGAGCTTGAGGAGCACTCGTTTGTATTTGGTTTCAGCCATTCCACTAGTCCATTACGCCTAACTCAAACCTGGAGAAGCGCGTTACTCTTATATTTTCACCTACCTTGGCAATGACTTCAACGATTACATCACGAACGGTCTTTCCGGGGTCCCTGATGTAAGGCTGCTGCAACAGACAGGCAGCCTGAGGCTCAATGTCGGCTCCTTCGGGGACATCCTTCTCGGATATATACTGCGGTGCAAGAGCGGCAACCTGCATGGCCAGTTCATGCGCCAGTTCCTTGAATTCATCGGTGCGCGCCACGAAGTCGGTCTCACAGTTTACCTCAACCAGTGACCCTATCCGCCCTCCGGCGTGAATATAAGCTTCAATCAAACCCTGCGTGGTGACACGGTCGGCTTTTTTCTCGGCTTTGAGCAGCCCACTTTCCTTTAAAACCTGGAGTGCCTTTTCCACGTCTCCTTCCACTTCAAGCAGAGCATTTCGGCACTCCATAACTCCAGCACCACACTGGTTTCGCAACTCTTTAATCAGCTCTCTAGATACTTCCAAAACTGGGCCTCCTTATTCCTCTTCCGGCGTAAAATTCAAAGGCTCCATCGTCTCCAGTG
>DASRZK010000030.1:0-3845 GCA_035686505.1 Dehalococcoidales bacterium
GCGGCAATATTAAATTCAGCGACCTGCTGATACCTTTCGCCTGCACCGCGACCGATATCGATACGGGGGAGGCAGTAGTGCTCGACCGTGGTTCCGTAGTGGAAGCAGTGAGGGCCAGCATTTCCATACCTGGAATATTTACGGTAGTCAGGCGGGCAGGTAGATACCTGGTTGATGGCAGGCTGGCAAACCCGGTGCCGGTTAACCTTGTCCAGAGAATGGGCGCCGACTTCGTCATTGCGGTCAACGTAATCCCCGGCGTGCTCGACCGCGCCCACCCATCGGTTAAAAAAAACACGAAAGGCACCAGAGAGCCGAATATCATCCAGGTCCTGCTCCAGTCCGTACATATTGGCACTTATTCACTGGTCAAGTCCAGTTTGGAGAAAGCCGATGTTGTGATTGAACCGGACGTGGTGCATATCGGGGCGGCTGAATTTAATCATGCCCAGGAGTGCATCAGGCTGGGGGAACTGGCGGCACAGGAAGCCATGCCCGAAATCAGAGGCAGGTTAGGAGCCTGAAGCCTGTGGAGGGTGACATTGCCTGAAACCGAAGCCGCCTCCACGGGGCGCCGCTATTTTCTGGCAGCCTGGCAGTATCCACAATATCGCCTCCTCTTTCTCTCTTCCTTTGGTACCTATATAGGCCGCTGGATGGACACCGTGGTTGGTGCCTGGCTGGTCCTGGAGCTGACTGATTCTCCTTTTCTGGTTGGCCTGCTGGGGGCCTGCCGCTTTGTTGCCATGCTGCTGGGGCCTTTCTGTGGTGCCGTCAGCGACCGCTTCAACAGGCGTCATATTCTTATCATCGTGCAGGTGGTTTATGCCATTGGTGCCCTGGTCATTATGATGTTGTTTCTGACCTCGGCTCTTGAGGTATGGCATCTCTTTCTTTTTACCCTAGTGGGTGGCGTGTCATACACGTTTGATTTCTCTACCCGGCATGCCACTGCGGCCGATATCGTGAAAAGGCACCACGTGGTCGCCGCCGTCTCGCTTCTGTTTGTAGCACAGGGCAGTACCACTATACTTGGACCACTTCTCGGCGGCAGTCTGCTCGATGTTATCGGGGCCAGTGGTTGCTTTGCCCTGATTGCGGCCAGTTTCTGCCTGTCATTTTTATCTCTCCTGCCCATGAAACTTGAACCGCTACCAAGGCCAGTGGCCCGGGAATCAATGTGGCAGAACCTCGTGGCGGGATTCCGTTATTTAAGAAAAGACCGTTCCCTTTCTGCCCTGATACTTATCGCCGCTCTGGCAAACTTTTTAATTTTCCCGTACTGGTTTACTTTAATCCCGGTTTTTGCCCGGGATATTCTGCATACCGATGTAGTTGGCTATGGACAGCTCATGGCGGCAATCGGGCTCGGTAATACGGTTGGCCCATTGGTGGTAACCATGCTGCCGGATTCAATACATCGGGGAAGGGTGCTGGTGGCGGTAACCATTATCTGGCCAGCCATGGTGATGCTGTTTTCCTTCTCGCGCCTGTTTTCTCTGTCGCTGCTTCTTCTGGTTATGACCGGATTGAATCAGGGAATATGCATGGCGCTCATTCAGTCGCTGCTGATGGTGTGGTCTACCGAGGAGATGCGGGGCCGGGTTTCCGGGGCACGTGCGTTTGCCATCGGTACGCTGCCGCTGGGCAGCCTGCTCACCGGCGCCGGTGCCGGCCTCTGGGGAGCACCCGCCATGCTGCTGGTGAATTCCGCCGCTGCCGTCGTCATCGCGGCCATCATTTTTATCTGGGCTTCAACATTGCTCAGGAAGTAATAATTGCCGCAAAGAATTCTTGTTGCGAAAGCCAAGTAAAAATGTTATAATTGTTATTGCAAATGATTATCATTAGCATTAAGGAATACGAGGCAACCGTAAGATGACCGCGAGTCGCAGTAAGCTGAACAGCGCCGGGAAGAGGTTTACCCACCAGCGAGCCCTGATTATGGATATTATCCGCCAGGGACAGGGACATCTTGACGCCGATGAGATATTCCGGCGTGCCCGTGAGAAAGAGCTGCGCCTCAGCCTCTCCACGGTCTATCGCACCCTGCAGATGATGAAGGAACTGGGCCTGGTAGACGAACTGCATTTTGGCGAGAGCCATCATCACTATGAGGTAAAGCCGACCAAAGAACACTATCATCTGGTGTGCCTTGGCTGTGGTCGAGTTATTGAATTTAGCTATCCACTGTCTCGCTACCTGAAAAAAGAAGTGCCAGAATTGAAAGACTGCGACATTGATGAAACAGAAATACGTGTTGCCGGCTACTGCAATCTGTGTCGCCGGACCCGTCGGTAGGGCAACATGGCTATATTGAAAGGGTGATATATGACGACAATTAAGCAGGTAAATTTGAGCCAGATGTATTCTGGACAGAGTGGAAAGGTGGTGGAAATCGACGGAGGGGTGGGACTGTTGAGCCGTCTCAGCGCCATGGGCATCCGGCCGGGTAGAAAAATTACCAAGTTAAGCTCGATGTTGATGCGAGGGCCGGTAACCGTGCAGCAGGGCAGTACCCAGCTGGCAATCGGATTCGGCATGGCAAGAAAAATTCTTGTCGAGATCGAGCAGTGATGGGGTAGGGGAATGTCGTGCCACGGTGTAAAAACCCAGGTTACAAAGCAACGGGGTGAAAAGAACGACCTGAGGAAAATCCTCCTCATGGGCAACCCCAATGTCGGCAAGAGCGTCGTTTTCTCACGGCTGACGGGCGTGCGGGTCATTGCCTCCAATTATCCCGGCACCACAGTCGGTTATACGCAGGGATTTATGAAGGTCGGGGAAGAGACGGCGGAGGTGGTTGATGTGCCCGGTACTTATGGTCTGGAGCCGACCTGTGAGGCGGAGGAAATCGCTCTGCAAATGCTCGCCACCGGCGACCTGGTCATCAACGTGGTTGATGCCACCAACCTGGAGAGAAACCTTAATCTGACGCTCCAGTTACTGGAAAAAGGTGTGCCGATGGTTGTGGCTCTGAACATGTGGGACGAAGTCGGGCACCGCGGCATCCACATTGACCTGAAGCGGCTTGAAGAGTTGCTCGGCGTTCCCGTTATCCCCACGGTGGCAGTTACCGGACAGGGAATCAAGGAGCTGGTGGAAAGTATTCCCGCAGCCAGGGCACCCAGGCTGCCGCCAAACAGCCATGATGAACGGTGGGCCGCCGTTGGCAATATTGTGGAACAGGTGCAGCAGGTCACCCACCGTCACCATACCCGGCTGGAGCGTATGGAAGATGCCAGCGCCCGCCCCTTTACCGGGGTTATCATTGCTGCGGTGGTTCTGGCGGGCACATTTTTCGGTATTCGTTTCATCGGCGAGAGCCTGATCACCTATGTCCTTGACCCCATATTTGAATATCTCTGGACGCCGGTGATACTTTTTTTCAGCAACCTTATGGGTGGCTCCGGCATTCTCCATAACGTGCTGCTCGGTCGTATCATTGGCGGTGAAGTGAATTACATCGAGTCATTTGGCCTGCTGACCACCGGCCTTTATGTGCCTTTTGCCATGGTATTGCCCTATATTGTCGCTTTCTATCTCCTGCTTGGCCTGCTGGAAGACATCGGTTACCTGCCGCGTCTGGCCGTTCTCATGGATACGATTCTGCATCGCCTGGGGCTTCACGGCTATGCCATTATTCCCACGTTGCTGGGACTCGGCTGTAACGTGCCAGCAATTATGGCGACCAGGATACTGGAGAGCAAACGGGAGAGGTTCATCGCGGCCACACTTATCTCAATTGCCGTGCCCTGTGCTGCTTTGCAGGCAATGGTCTTCGGCCTGGTGGGAGCGCGGGGCATCCAGTACGTCGCTATGGTCTATGGGACGTTATTTCTCGT
>DASRZK010000031.1:0-2652 GCA_035686505.1 Dehalococcoidales bacterium
GATTGACCAGTGTGGCGGGCTTTTCGCCATCAATCATCTGGCGTATCTGTTTGGCGATTTCCTCCCACATGGTGGTGTAGAACTCGTCGGTCAGGGCGATGGAATGCGGGGTGACGATGACGTTTTCCAGCTTGAACAGAGGGTTGTCCGCCGGGGTTGGCTCCTGCTCAAAGACGTCTATGCCGGCACCCTGAATCCAGCCTTCCTTGAGCGCTCTGACAAGCGCGGCCTCGTCAATGACCGGACCGCGTGAGGTGTTGATGAGGAACGCGGTCTTCTTCATTTTCTTCAATTCCTTTTCCCCGATAAGGTGGCGTGTCTTTTCGCTCAAAGGGCAGCTAACGTTAACGAAGTCGGCCTGGGCCAGCACGGTGTCCATGTCGGCAAGCTGAACATCGGTGTCTTTAACCGCATCCTGAGTGATGTAGGGGTCGTAGGCGATATGTTTCATGCCGAAGGGCCTGGCCAGCCGGAACAGGTCACGGCCAATATTGCCCACGCCGATTGAGCCCAGCGTCTTTCCGGTGAGTCCGATACCAGGGTACTTTTTCCGGCCTTCGTCCCATTTCCCGGCGCGGGTCACCATGTCCTTCATGCGGAGTCTTGTTGCCAGGGCGAGCATCAACGCCATGATGCCGGTGGCCACCGGACGGCGCACTGCTGCCGGAACGATGAAGAGAGCGACGCCGGCATCGGTGCAGGCGGGCACATCCACCATATCGTAGCCCACACCGCCGCGGTTGAGGCAAATAATTTGCTCACAGGCCATCAGCGTTTTCCTGGTCCAGTAAGGAGCGAAGGTAATCACCATGTCAAAGCCCTTAGCCTGCTCGGCGGTAACCTCTGTCAGGTACTCCGGAAACTTATCCCACTCCACGTCCGGCATCTTGTCCAGCACTGACGGCCCCGGTCCGGGGCTAACCGATTTCCCTTCCTCGTCGAAAAGGTCGCGGGTAACGGCAACTCTGGCTTTTCTGCCCATCTTATGGTTCCTCCTGTTCTGCTTGTTTTACCACACTTAATTTGTTATTGATATCCCTAGCCTATAAGCGCGCGTGCCTTTTCGATTGCCGGACGCAGCGCTTCCACATTGCCGTTGAGAACGCTGCCAACCAGAAGCAGGTTATAGCCTGCCTTCGCCCATTTGGCCAGAGTCTCGGGGGTAAAACCCCCGATGCCGGCTACCTTGCCTGCTTTCTGGCATATCTGGAGAATCTGTTTCAGCCTCTCGTTTACGGCGGGCGTGGTAACCACTTCCGTGGCCACGGCTTTCGGGTCCATGCCTCCCATGTCGACCGCTAGGTCAAACGGCCCAACAATCGTGCCGGTAACGCCTTCCAGACTTAAAATACGGTGCAGGTCGTTGATGTTCTCCAGGCTCTCCGTCTGGGGGAAAAGCACCGTGTTGTTATTGACGTAATCCATGAGAGAGCGAAATGGCACTTTGGTCAGGTCCTGAGAATCAATTAAATACGGGCTCAGGCCAATGCCGGTCCCACGGCGCCCGATGGGAGGGAAATATGACATGTTAACCGCATGGGCGGCTTCTTTCATGGTATTTACCAGGGGGAGCATTAAGCCGTTCACACCGGCATCCAGATAACACCTGAAGAAGGCCGCTTTATCCTCAGTCCGCATCAAAAGGGGCATATCCATATCGTGGCAGACCTGGATATATTCCCAGACCGTCTCCTTGTTAATCAGGCTGTGTTCCGTCTCCAGCATTACAAAGCCGTCCCCCAGGTCTTTAAGCGCCTTTACCGTTTTCCCCGGGTCACCTCCCGGCCCGACGAGCTGTCCAAACATCTTCTCCCCGGCCTGCAGTTTCTTTTTCATGTTAAAGGTTGCGTTCAGTCCCAAGTTAAAATCCTCCTTGAAAAATATTTAAGCGGGAATAAGTCAACTCACCATCAGCAAGGTTACCCAAACTGCCCACCCCGTGTCAAGGGCACTCCATGGAAAGAAGCCGTTGTCGCCCGCTATTTTTATTTGCTGTTTCAGGGTGTTGCTTGGTATAATTGGGTGCGCTTTTGCGCGGAATAACAGTATGAGGAATTAGATGAAAGCGGAAATCATTTCCATCGGCACTGAACTTCTCCTCGGTGAGATAGTCGATACCAATACCCCTTATCTGGCCAACCAGTTGTCCGTGCTTGGCATTGACCTCTATTTCACCTCCGCGGTGGGCGATAACATGGCCCGGTTAAAGGGCGTTCTCAAGCAGGCCTGGGACCGGTCGGATATCATTCTCACCACTGGAGGCCTTGGCCCAACTCAGGATGACCTCACCCGTGATGCCATAGCTGCGCTCCTGGGCGAGAAGATGGAAGTGGCCCCGCAGTTGAAGCAGGACCTGATTAATTTTTTTTCCCGGCGTGGCCTGGAAATGCCAGCCAGCAATGTCCGGCAGGCAACGCTTATCCCTTCTTGCACAGCGCTGATAAACCCCCAGGGCACCGCCCCCGGCTGGTGGGTGGAAAGAGAGGGGAAGGTAATCGTGGCTATGCCCGGCCCTCCGGGAGAGATGCAGTACATGTGGGAAAATCAGGTTTTACCCGGATTGCAGAAGAAGACGGGCGCGGTTATCCTGACGCGCATGATAAAGACGTTTGGCACGTCAGAAGCCAAGGTTGACGAGATGCTGTCTGACCT
>DASRZK010000032.1:0-2758 GCA_035686505.1 Dehalococcoidales bacterium
ACCTTCTCGACGGCGGTGCCGACCTGAGGGTCGTTCAGGAGCTGCTCGGTCATGCCCAACTGGCGACCACCCAGGTGTACACTCATGTCAGCCAGAGCCAGGCAAAAAAGATATACCAGTCTGCCCATCCGATGGCTAGAAAGGAAGATAACAAGCTTGAGGGTAACTAACCGTTTATCGCAGTTGCGAGAAAAACTGGTTCAGCAGGAGATTGACGCTATCTTTGTCTCCCAGCCGGATAATCGCCGCTACCTTTCCGGCTTCGACGGTTCCGCCGGATATTTGCTCATCACCGGGAAGGATGCCATTATCGCCACGGACTTTCGATACATAGAACAGGTCAAACAACAGTCCCCGGACTACCGCGTTTTCCAGATATCCGGTGATATGGCAAACTGGTTCTCAGAGCTAGTTGTTGACCTCCGGGGCCGGAAACTGGGTTTTGAGCTCCAGCATATGTCTCTTGCCATGTACCGCCAGGTAGGCGATATAATAAAAAGAGTGGCGCCTCCTCCCAGGCTTGTCCCTTTAGAAGGGCTGGTGGAATCGCTGCGAGCGATTAAAGAAGCAGAGGAAATTGAGGTTATCGCTCAGGCCGCGGACATCAGCGACAGGGCTTTCCGGCATGTAGAGGAAAACATTAAAGCGGGCATGACTGAAATAGAGGTTGCCTGGGAGGTGGAGAGATTCATGCGGGAACACGGCAGCCAGGCTGTGCCGTTTGACGTAATTGTGGCTTCCGGCCCCAATGCTGCCCTGCCTCATGCCAGACCTTCGGAACGGGCTATTCAGAAAGGAGAGCCGGTGCTCATGGATATTGGCGCCAGGGTACATGGTTACGCCAGCGACCTGACCCGTACTATTTGCCTTGGCGAACCCGATAATGATTTTAAAAAGGTGTACGATATCGTACTCGGAGCACAGCTGGCAGCGCTGGAACTCATTAAGGAAGGCATGACGGGAGAGCAAGCAGATGATTTGGCGAGGACGGTCATCGCCGAAGCTGGCTATGCTGAAGCCTTCGGGCATGCGCTGGGACACGGAGTCGGTCTGGTGGCGCACGAAGCACCACGCCTCGGCCCGGGTTCAAGCGAAAAGCTGACCTCCGGCATGGTGTTTACCATTGAACCCGGCATTTATCTCCCCGGCTGGGGGGGAGTCAGAATTGAGGACCTGGTCGTTCCGGAGAACGGCCAGTTAAGAATATTATCAAAAGCGAGGAAGACGTAACATGATCAGCGGCAGGGAATTGAGGAAAGGGATTATTATTGAGCTTGATGGCACGCTTTATCAGGTGGTCGACTACCAGCACGTCAAGATGAAACGGACAGCGCTGGCACGCGTCAAGCTGCGCGACCTCGTTGCCGGCCATACCACCGAGCGCAGTTTTCAGTCCGGCGATAAACTGGTGCGGGCACGCCTTGATACACGCCCGATGCAATATCTCTACAATGACGGTGACCTTTATTATTTTATGGATGTGGAAAGCTTCGAGCAGATTGACATCAGCAGCGACCGGCTGGGAGATGCCCTTAATTACCTGAAAGAGGGCTTCACGGTGGACGTATCCAGCTATAAAGACAAGGTGGTTGACATTGAGATCCCGTTAGCTGTCGAGCTTGAGGTTACCCACACCGACCCCGGCTTTAAGGGCGATACCGCCACCGGTGGTAACAAACCGGCAACTCTGGAGACGGGGTTCACCATTCAGGTTCCGCTCTTCATCAATGAGGGCGATATTATCAAGGTAGACACTCGTAGCGGTGAATACCTGGAAAGGACCAGCTAAAGCAGTTGCTGAAAGCAGATTTTCACGTTCACACCGAGTATTCGATGGACTGCAGTATGCCTCTGGATACGGTTATTGAACGGTGCCAGGAAGAAGGAATCAACTGCCTGGCGATCGCTGACCACGGCACTATTGAAGGTGCCCTGGAGATGCAGCGCATTGCTCCTTTCACTGTAATCATTGCCGAAGAAATACTGACTCCGCATGGCGAGATAATGGGGATGTTCCTGAAAGAGACTGTCCCCAGCGGCCTATCGGTAGCGCAGACAATTGCCCGGGTCAGAGCACAGAATGGCATCGTGTGCATTCCCCATGCCTTTGATATTTTCCGACCTTCAGCCCTCGGCGAGAAAATCGTTGAGGAAATCGCTAAGGAAATCGATGTCATCGAGGTCTTCAACGCGAGGTGCGTGCTCCAGCGCAGTTCTGAGAAGGCGCTGGCTTTTGCCAAGAAATACCACATTGCCCGCAGTGCCGGCAGTGACGCCCATACGCCGGGGGAAATCGGTCATGCCTACGTGGAAATGCCCGAGTTTGAAGGTCGCCACGATTTTCTTCAGGCGCTGGCCAAAGGCAAAGTCATCGGACACCGGACCAACCCGCTGACGCACTTTGCCAGTGCCTGGAACAAACTGAAAAACCGTACCTGGCGGTGATAGCGATGTATCAACTCGGGTGGTTTTCCACAGGGAGAGGCAAAGGGTCAAGAGGGCTGCTTAAGACAGTGCACGATAGCACAACGTCGGGTGAGACCGATGCCGGGATTGCCTTCGTTTTCTGCAGCCGTGAGTACGGCGAGACCGAACAGACCGACATCTTTCTCCGCATGGTGGAGGATTACCGCATTCCGCTGGTCACGTTTTCCTACCAGAAATACCGGGCCAAAGCGGGTGGTTCCAGTGATGAGTCCGCCGGGGTATGGCCTTCCTGGCGACTTGCCTACGACCGCGAGGTAATGACAAGGCTTCG
>DASRZK010000033.1:0-7828 GCA_035686505.1 Dehalococcoidales bacterium
GATGAACGGCTCACTGGTGCGGGGAGCTTTGAAAGCGGAGATGGTCAATATTTTAAGTGTTGCTTTTCAAGGAGAGCCTGCTTCTCCGGCACAGCCAAGGGTTTCTCTCTTCGTCGGTGTCAACGGCGGTGGGAAGACGACGTCTATCGCCAAGTATGCCCATCGGTGGCAAAAAGAAGGTAGACGTGTGCTACTGGTGGCGGCGGATACGTTCCGGGCAGCGGCCATTGACCAGTTAAAGAAGTGGGGAGAGCGGGCTGGAGCAGATGTGATTGCTCACCAGCCGGGGGCCGATGCCGGGGCAGTGGTCTATGATGCCCTGCAGGCGGCGCGCAATCGGCAGGTCGAGGAAGTTATTATTGATACCGCAGGTCGGCTCCACACCAAGTACAACCTTATGGAGGAGCTCAAGAAGATAAAACGGGTTGCCGCCAAGTTGGACGGGACGGCACCTCATGAAGTGATTCTGGTCATCGACGCCACCACCGGCCAGAACGGTTTAACACAGGCCAGATACTTTATGGATGCGGTTGGCGTCACGGGCGTATTTCTGGCCAAGCTGGACGGTACTGCCAAAGGTGGCATTGTGCTGGCTATCTGCGATGAGCTTCAGATACCGATTAAATATATAGGCACTGGGGAGAGGCTGGAGGACATGGCTGAGTTTGACGCGGAAGCCTTCGTTGAGGCGCTATGTGCCTGATTGAGGAGCTTAATTAATGATCACCATAAGCATTGACCCGGTCGTTTTCACCATCGGCTCAATTGAAGTCAGATGGTATGGCATTTTCATTGCCCTGGCGATTCTCACCGTTGTCCTGTGGACAGTCTGGCAGGTGAAAAAGGGTGCCCAGGTTTCCTATGATACGGTATTCACCGCGGCGCTGGTGGGCATTCCGTCTGGCATTGTGCTAGCCCGGCTGCTTCACGTTATTGACAGATGGGAATACTACGGGCTGCACCCGGGGGAAATCATTGGTGGTGGCGGACTGACCGCCTACGGGGGTGTGCTGGGCGCCACCCTAGGTGTCTGGGTGTACAGCAGGTTCAGCAAGCTCAATTTCGGCTATCTGGCTGATGTAATTGCTCCGGGCATTATCCTATCACAGGCGGTTGGACGTGTTGGCTGTCTGTTGAACGGCTGTTGCTACGGACAGGAAACACTATTGCCGTGGGGTATTGTTTATACTCACCCCGATAGTTTCTGCCCGGTCGGCGTGGAAGTACACCCGGCACAGGTATACGAGATATTCTGGAACCTGCTTGTCTTCGGCATACTGCTCAGGCTAAAGGGGCACCTCAAGCCTGATGGCTCACTTTATATGGTCTATATCAGCCTGTACTCTGTTTACCGTTTGGGCACGGATTTCCTGCGCGACGGAACCCCGTTTCTTTTCGGCCTGCATCAGGCACAGGTCATCGCCGTCATCGTTCTGGCGATTACCGTTCCGCTGCTGGTTCTCAGAACAAGGTGGGTGAGGACAGAGAAATAATGCCTTCACCGCAACGTTCCCCCCACATCTTCTACGGGTGGTGGATTGTCGGTGCCTGTTTCACTCTTGCCTTGTATATGAGCGGTGCGGTCTTCTATGGGTTCACCGCCATTTTCGAGCCGATAGCCGAAGAGTTTGGCTGGAGCTATACTTCGATTTCAATCGCCGCTTCCCTGCGCGGACTGGAAGCCGGACTGCTGGCGCCGGTGGTTGGCATAATGGTTGACCGCTGGGGACCGAGGAGATTCATCTTTGGTGGTGTAATCTGCATTGGCCTCGGGCTGCTGTTGCTCACCCAGGTGCAATCCATCGGTATGTTTTACGCTGCGTTTATCCTGATGTCGCTGGGAATCAGCAGCTGCGGCATCTCGGTCACGGTAACCGCGGTAGCCAACTGGTTCCACCGTCGAGTGGGCCTGGCCACCGGTATCACGGTAAGTGGTTACGGCTTCAGTGGCGTCCTGGTTCCCCTGATGGTCAGGCTGATTGATACCTACGACTGGCGAACAGCGATAGGCGTCATGGGCATTGGCATGCTGGTTATCGGATTACCCCTCTCACTGCTCGTAAGGCACAAGCCTGAGCAATACGGCTATCTGCCTGACGGGGAGGAACGCAGTGCCGTTCTCTCTGGTGAAGAAGCGGTGAAAAAACTGACCAAAAAGGTAAGCATCACTGCCCGGCAGGCAATGAGGACGCGCACTTTCTGGCTTATCGTGCTGGCGGTGATGCCGCAGTTCGTAGCGGTACCGGCGGTGATAACACACGTGATGCCGTACCTGAGCAGCAAAGGCGTTGTCCGGGCAACATCAGCCCTGGTGGCCACGGCTATCCCGCTACTGAGCATCGGCGGGCGCTTTGGTTTCGGCTGGTTTGCCGATAGATATGTAGCCAAACAGCTATCAGCGTTCGCTCTTATCATGTTGACACTGGGGCTGGTCTGTTTTGAATATATTTCTCTGGGGTGGACCTGGTTGCTGGTGCCCTTCCTGGTTCTTTTCGGGTTTGGGTACGGGGGCATTAATACTATGGTCGGCGTGCTGCTGCGGGAACACTTCGGGCGGGGCAACTTCGGTACCATCATTGGTGTCGTCTGGGGTATATTAATGCTCGGGACCGTGGCCGGCCCACCGATTGCCGGCTGGGTATTTGACAACTGGGGAAGCTATCAGGGCACGTGGCTCGTGATGTCTGGCAGCGTTTTTATCGGTGCCATAATCATGACCATGACGCCTCGGGTCAAAGAGTAGCGGATACCCTGAGTTAATTCAAGTAGCTTGTGCTACTTAAAGCCTGTCCTTCAGGTTTCTACGGAGCAAGACATGGCGCCAGCTGCCTCCCGAGCTCCGCATTTCCTTTATTCTCGGGATATACTTGATGCCGGGAATAAGCAATATGCCGATGGAAAAGACAATGAATTCAACCGAGTGGTATTTCAGCCAGGCAACGAAGGGAAAGCAGAGGAAGGCCAGGCTGTAGCTTAAGGTGGGGTAGCGCGTTAGCAGCAGACTGAGCCCGAAGATGGCGGCGTAGAGAGGCAGGCCCCACGGCATAAGGTAGACCAGAATACCGATACAGGTGGCGCCTCCTCTCCCGCCCCGGAATTTTAAAAAGACGGTGTAAGCATGGCCAACCACGACCGCGGCTGCGGCCAGCAGCTGGGCATAGAGGGGCACGCCCAGCCAGCGCGCCAGCGCCACCACCGCCATTCCCTTGCCAATGTCGACCGCGAGAACCGTAAGCCCCTCCACAAATCCAATCTGGTAGAACACGTTCATTGCGCCCATGCTCCGGCTTCCTATCTGGCGAATGTCCACCCCTTTGCGCAGTCTGCCCATGATATACGCTGACGGAATGGAACCGATAACATAGGCGCAGACAATGGCAACGATGATGAGAGCTATATGGTTATTCATCTGTCTAGTTATTTCCCGAAGATTGACCGGTCGGTGCGAAATCGAGAATATTAAGCCGGAGTGTTTCCTTTCCGCGCCAGCGGTCTATTTCCAGATTATAAACGATGTCCATGACGGGGGCGACATCTGCCAGGCAGTTGCCCAGCCGGAAGGCAACGCCATCCCATCTGGCGCCCTCCTGCCTGAGCTTCAACCGCAGGTGCTCGCCACCGTTGCCCATGGTGCGGCAGTCGGTAACCTCAACACGCCGGCTGAGATAGGTGGGTACCGGGTTGCCGCGACCGAAAGGTGCCAGCTGCTGCGTTACCTGGAAGGTATCGCCGCCCAAGCCGGGCAGGGTAACCTCGGCGTCAATATCAAGGCCGGGGCGCAGCTCAACTTCCCGGAGCTGGGTAGTAGCTAGGTTCAGAAGTGTTTCCTCAAATCGGGGCAGGTTTCGGGTTGGCAGGGTGAAACCGGCCGCCTGAGAGTGACCGCCGAACTGCGAAAGCAGGTGCTGGCTCTCTTTCAAGGCAGCAATGATGTTGAACTCAGGAATGCTGCGGCAACTGCCGCTGCTCACCTTTTCACCGGTTTTAATGACCACCGCTGGGCGGTAGAATTCCTCAGCGAGCCGACTGGCTACCAGCCCGGCGATGCCGATGAAGTAGTCCTTATCGCCGGCTATCAGAAGCGGGGAAAGACCACGGGAGAGTACCTGCTCCCGTGCCCGCGCCAGTGTGCTGGCGGTCAGTTTCTGCCGCTCAGTGTTTTTTTGCTCCAGCCACCTTGCCAGTCGGCGGGCTTCAGCTGGAGAATCGGTCGTGAGCAGTTTGTAGCTGGACATCGCGTGTTCCAGCCGCCCGGCAGCGTTCAGGCGCGGGGCGATTATCCATGATATGCATCCGGAGTCGAGGTTACCATCGCTCAGGCCCGCCTGTTCCATGAGCGCACTGATGCCCAGGCGCGGACTGTGGTTCATCACCATGAGCCCCTCTTTTACCAGATAGCGGTTCTCACCCAGCAGCGGTGACATATCGGCGACGGTACCCAGTGCTGCCAGGTCCACCAGTGCCTCCAGTTGTTCTTCCCGGCCGACGCTCTGGTAGAGCGCCTGAAGCAGCTTGAAAGCCACCCCGGCGCCGGTCAATTCCGTAAAGGGGTATGCGGAACCCGGCAACTTTGGGTTGACAATGGCCACCGCAGGCGGTATCTCATGCAGTGGCGTGTGGTGGTCGGTAATAACAATGTCCAGCCCCATTCTCCGCGCCCGCTTGACTTCGGACAGACTGGTAATCCCGCAATCAACGGTTACCACGAGCCCAATGCCCTGCTGACGGAGGTTCTCCAGTGCCGCGGTTTTCAAACCGTAGCCTTCGAGCAGGCGGTGCGGGATGTAGGGAATCACGGTACCGCCGAGTGCGGAGAGGCCTTGAACAAGCAGGGCCGTTGCCGTGATACCATCGGCGTCATAGTCACCATATATGGCGACCGGCTCGCCGGAGAGCAGGGCCTGGTATATTCTGGCCACGGCTTGGTGCATATCCGGCAGCAGTAGCGGGCTGCTGGAAAGACTTATATCGCTGGTGAGGAAAGACGCCACTTGCGCTGGCTCCTTTAGACCACGATTAAACAGAAGCTGGACGATAAGGGGGGGAACGCTTGAGTTGCTAACCAGATACTGGTCTGGAACTGGTGGCAGCAGATTCCAGCGGTAGCGACTCAAAATTAGGCCTCGGTATATCTTCTGATTATCAGTACCGAATTATGCCCGCCAAAACCAAACGAGCTGGATAGCGCCGTATTAACTTCAGCCTTGCGGGCGACGTTGGGCACGTAGTCAAGGTCACAATCGGGATCGGGGTGGTCGTAGTTGATGGTTGGCGGGATAATGCCATTCAGGATGGCAAGAATGCAGACCAGTGCTTCGGCAGCACCGGCACAGCCGATGAGGTGTCCCAGCATTGACTTGGTGGAGCTTATCGGCACCCGGTAGGCGTAGTCACCGAAGGCGGTTTTAATGGCTCTGGTCTCCATGGCGTCGTTGAGCTTGGTGGAGGTGCCGTGGGCGTTAATGTAATCGATATCCGTGGGGGACAAGCCCGCCTTTTTCAGCGCGATGCGCATTGCTTTAGCGGCACCTGCACCGCTTTCCATCGGCTGGGTAACATGGAAAGAATCGGCCGTGGCACCATAAGCGGCGATTTCTGCCAGCACGGGGATACCCCTTTTCAGGGCGTGCTCCAGCTTCTCCATGATAAGTACACAGGCACCCTCGCTGATGACAAATCCATCCCGCTCAGCGTCAAAGGGACGTGATGCCTTTTTGGGGGCATCATTCCTGGTGGAAAGTGCTTTCAGGGCAGTGAAGGCGGTGATGCCCAGCGGGTTGATAATTGACTCGGTGCCGCCGGCAAGCATAACCTGAGCATCGCCATGTCTGATGAGTTCGTACGCGGCGCCGATGGCATCCGAGCCGCTGGAACAGGCCGATGTGGTACAGAAATTGGGCCCCTTGATGCCCAGCGCGATGGATATCTGAGCGGCGGCAATATCGGCAATCATCATCGGGGCCAAGAACGGGCTGACGCGGTCCGGGCCTCTTTCCACGAGAATTTTGGCCTGTTCAAACATTGTGGTTAGTCCGCCAATACCGCTGCCAATGATGACGCCGATGTCTTCTGCGTTGGTGTGGTTGATTTCCAGGCGCGCTGACGCTACGGCCTCCCGGCTGGCCGCGACGGCCAGCTGCGCAAAGCGGTCCATGCGGCGGGCTTCCTTACGTTCAATGTAGTCGGTGGGCTGGAACCCCTTCACCTCGCCCGCGAACTTGGCCTTCATGTCCGAGGGGTCAAACAATGTAATGTAGTCAATCCCGGACTTGCCGGCGATAAGCCCTTCCCAGGTAGTTCTGGTATCCAAACCGAGGGGGCTTAGAATGCCCATCCCCGTGATAACAACTCTATCTTTATCATTATTCATGGGTAATGCTCCCTTTATCTTTCGCGGATTCAATTAGTTTTTTACCATAATTAGGGGCTATTTTGCAAGCGAGCCTTTGCTTTGACCGTTCGTGATTAGCGACATTATAATGGAGTTGAGGGATGAGCTGAATGAGCGGAACCAGAGTTACTTTAGGCACACTGGGCTGTAAACTGAATCAGGCGGAAACCGAGTCCCTGGCCAGGCAGCTTGCCGCGGCCGGATATGAGCTGGTGGACTCCGTGGATGAAGCCGATGTCTATATTTTGAATACCTGCACGGTGACGCACATTGCTGACCGCAAGTCCCGAAACCTGCTACGGCAGGCGCACCGCCGGAACAGCCACATCCGGCTGATAGCCATTGGCTGCTATGCAGAGAGGTCGCATCAGGAGCTGGCCCGGATAGAAGGTGTTGACCTTGTCCTCGGCAATGACCAGAAGACGCAGATACTTAGCAGGCTGCAAGCACTTGGCTGCTTTTCCTCTTCATCTTCGGCCAGCCAGAGTATGTATGATTATGGGCGGAATCGCTCCTTCGTAAAAATCCAGGACGGCTGCGATAACTTTTGCAGCTACTGCATCGTGCCATTGGTAAGAAGCAGAGTGGAAAGCGTATCGGTGGAGAAGGTCGTTGCTGAGGTCAAAAATCTGGCGGCGGACGGGGTGAAAGAGGTGGTGCTCACCGGAACCGAAATCGGAGCATACCACAGCCACGGCGCTGATTTAACGGGTCTGCTGAAACGTATCCTGGCGGAAACCGGGGTGATAAGGCTGAGGCTATCTTCACTGCAGCCGCAGGAAATAATCACGGAACTGCTTGAGATCTGGAAAGACCGCCGACTGTGTCCGCACTTCCACCTTTCCCTGCAGAGTGGCAGCGATTCTGTTCTCCGGCGGATGAAGCGGCGGTATACTCTGGCTGACTACGGGCGGGCGGTTACCCTAATAAGAAAAGCGGTGCCTGATGCAGCTATCACTACCGATGTCATTGCTGGCTTTCCTGGAGAGACGGAGGCCGAGTTTGAAGAAAGCTATGATTCCTATCGGCAAACAGGCTTTGCCCGCATTCACGTCTTTCCCTATTCACGGCGACCGGGGACAGAGGCAGCCGAAATGCCAGGCCAGGTTTCAGACAGGGTGAAAAGGGGGAGGGTACAGCAGATGCTGGCCCTGGCCGAAGAAAGCGCCAGCAGTTTTAGACAGTGCTTCCTTGGCAAGACTATGCCGGTGTTATGGGAGAAGAAATCAGGCGGCGTCTGGTCAGGCTACACCGGAAATTATATCAAGGTCTACGCCAGGAGCAGGCGGGATTTAGCCAACCAGCTGATGCCTGTGAAGCTGGCGAGCATCTATAAGGATGGGGTGTGGGGGATATGGTCAAACCTTTAATTTCTTCGCCGGGTTTCTGAACTCGCAGGGGACTTTAGTCTGGCAGAGGCCGCAGCCGAAAATCTTC
>DASRZK010000034.1:0-8977 GCA_035686505.1 Dehalococcoidales bacterium
TTACCTGGATATTGGTTATCTGCTGGGCAAGGAAGGGCATGACAGCCACGCAGGCAAGGAACAGGGCGCCACCCCAGGTAATGCGGTTGATGACACCGTTCAGGTAGTTCTGAGTGTTCTTACCCGGCCGGATGCCGGGAATAAACCCTCCCTGCCGTTGCAGGACTCCCGGTAAGTCCTGCTGCTGGTAAATCACCATGGTGTAAAAGAAGGCAAAAGCGACTGCCATGGCAAAGTAAAGCCCCCAGTAGAACAGCCCCATGGGCAGGGCAGCAGTCGGGTCAAATAATCTCATGACCCAGTTGGCGAAATTGGGGTCGTTCGGGTTGGCAAAGTAGCTGGCCACGATTCCCGGGAACAGGACAATGGACATGGCGAAGATGAGCGGAATCATGCCGGCCGCGTTCACCCGGAGCGGGATATGGGTGGTTCCGGCCTGGCGGTACATGCGCCCGCTGCGGAAAACGCTCTTGGCGTACTGCACCGGGATGCGGCGGTGTGCCTCGGTGAAGATGACGATGACCATAATGGTGAGAACCACGAGGAGTACATAGGCAGTCAGGCCAGCGAAGTTCTCTTTGGCCAGGAAGCCCTGGCCAATCATTTGCGGCAGCTGTGCCACAATACCGCCAAAGATAATGATTGATATACCGTTGCCAATGCCATATTCCGTAATCAACTCACCAAGCCATACCAGAAACAGGGTTCCGGCCACCATAGCCAGTACCATCGATATCATTGATAGGGCATCGGTGCTGGAGAGGACCCCCTGTCGCTGCAGGTAGACAAGCTGTCCGTAGCCCTGGACGGAGGCCAGCGGTACTACCAGCCAGTGCGTAATGAGATTGATCTTATTTCTCCCTGCTTCACCCTCTCGGGAAAGCGCTTGAAGCCGTGGTATTACCGGCACCAGGAGCATCATGATAATGGACGAGGTAATGTACGGGTAAACGCCCATCGCGGCTATGCTGAGCCGCCGCATGGCGCCGCCGCTGAACATGTCCAGCATACCGAGCAGGGCATTGCGTTCAAAAAGTGCCTGCAAAGCGGTCTGGTTCACTCCCGGAATGGGCACATGGGCGATAAAGCGGAAGATGACCAGAATGCCCACGGTGATGAGAATGCGGCGCCTCAGGTCCGGCAGACTGAAGGCGTCCAGCATTGCCTGGAACAGGCGTGGCTTACCGGGTCTGGCCCGCATACGCCACCTCCTCGGCTTTCCCTCCGGCAGCTTCTATCTTGGCTTTTGCCGCTGCGGAAAACTTGTTTGCCCTGACGGTAACCGCATGGCCGACCTCACCAGTGGCCAGAATTTTTACCGGGTGCTTTAACGTTTTAACCAGGCCGGCAGCGTGCAGCTTTTCCGGCGTAACCTCGCTGCCTGCCTCAAATGTATTCAGTTTATCCACATTAACGATACTGTACTCTTTGCGGAAAATGTTGACAAAGCCGCGCTTGCGGGGCAGGCGTTTAATCAGGGGCAACTGCCCACCCTCAAAGCCCGGTCGCATTTTGTTACCGCTGCGGGACTTCTGGCCATTCAGGCCACGCCCGGCATAGGTGCCGTGGCCACTGGCGTTACCGCGCCCCACTCTCTTTGGTGCTCTTCTGGAGCCTGGCGGTGGTGCGATGTTATTTTGCCTCACTTGTTTCCTCCACCTTGACGAGATGCCTTACCTTATTAATCATACCCCGCAGGGACATGGAGTCATCACGAACGACGCTCTGGTTCAGCCGGTGAAAGCCAAGCGTGACCAGCGTGCGCTTTTGAGATTCGTTATAGCCAATGCTGCTCTTTACCCAGGTAATACGCAGTTTAGCCACCTGAACCTGCCTCCTCTGCAACGGCCTTTGCCTTGCGCCTGACAATCTCTCCCTTCAGGTCCCTGAGCTGGCTGAGGCCGAGCATCGTCGCTTTGGCCACGTTAATATGGTTGTCGCTGCCCAGGGATTTGGTCAGGATGTCCTTGATGCCGCAGGCCTCGAGCACAGCACGCACACTGCCACCGGCAATGACGCCGGTACCGGGAGAGGCTGGTTTGAGCAGCACCCTGGCCGAGCCGTATTCGGCGAGAATTTCATGCGGTATGGTACCCCTGTCCATAGGTACCCTGATCAGGTTCTTCTTCGCCGCGGCACCGCCCTTGCTTATCGCCGACGGTACCTCGTTGGCTTTGCCAATGCCCAGCCCGACATGACCATTCCCGTCACCGGTGACCACCAGGGCGCTGAATCTGAGGCGTTTCCCGCCCTTCATTACCTTGGCAACCCGGTTGATATACATGAGACGGTCATTCAGTACCAGGTCGGCAACGTCTATGCGGCTAATCATTTGATCAATTTCTTTGGCCATTTTGATATTCCTTTAAAATTTCAACCCACTTTGCCGGGCTGCCTCAGCCAGGGCTTTAATCCTTCCGTGGTACTTATAGCCACCCCGGTCGAAGGCAACCTCTTTAATACCTTGGGCGATAGCTTTTTTCGCAATCGCGGTGCCAACCAACTCTGCCCGGCCGGCTTTGTTTTTACCATCCAGCTGGCTTCTGGTTTCCGGGTCAAGGGTTGAGGCCGCAACCAGTGTATGCCCTTTGGTGTCATCGATTACCTGTGCGTATACATGGTTCAGGCTGCGGAACACACAAAGTCGGGGCTTGCTGAGAGTGCCCTTTATTTGCATCCTTATCCTTTTGTGGCGCCTGTATCGTGCTGCTCTCGTTGTTGTTCTGGTCATGTCTACTTCTTTCCGACAACCTTGCCGGCCTTACCCGGCTTGAGGGTGACTCTTTCCCCGGCATATCTGATGCCTTTTCCTTTATAGGCATCAGGGGGGCGAATCTTACGGATTCTGGCCGCCATCTCACCGACCGCTTCCTTATTGATTCCGGAAACCTTGATGCGGTTGTTCCCCTCAACGGAGAGAGTGATTCCCGGCAGCGGTGTAACCTCAACAGGATGTGAATAGCCAACGCGAATCACCAGTTTTTCCTCGGCTTTCTCCGCCCGGTAGCCCACCCCGACGATTTCCAGATGTTTTTCGAAGCCGCTGCTCACGCCGGTTACCATATTATTGATGAGGCTCCGTGCCAGACCATGCTGAGAACGGTGTTCATGGTCGTCACTGGGCCGGGTCACAGTGAGCGTGTTACCCTGCAGGGCAATGGCCATCTCCGGATTGAGGCTGCGGCTGAGCTCCCCTTTCGGGCCGGCCACTTTCACCCGGTTTTTATCAATTGTTACCGTTACCCCAGAGGGTACGGTTATTGGCATCCGTCCTATTCTTGACATGTGATGTCACTCCATTTCCTGATTACCAGACAAAGCAAAGCAGTTCCCCCCCGATTTCCTGGCGCCAGGCCTGATGACCGGCTTTCACACCCTTGGAGGTGGAGACAATGGCAATGCCCAGTCCGCCAAAGACGCGAGGTATTTCCTTCCCACCGACATAGACCCTCAGTCCGGGTTTGCTTACCCGCTTCATCCCGCGGATGGCTGGCTTATTCTGGTCATAGTATTTCAGCTGGATTTTAATCACCCGCTGCGGCTTTCCCCGGACCACCTCATAATCGGTGATGAAACCCTCTTCTTTCAGAATTCGGGCGATGGAGAGTTTCAGCCGTGACGATGGCACCGGTACACTCTCATGCTTGGCCATCATGGCGTTCCGTATTCTGGTTAACATGTCGGCAATTGGGTCAGAAACAGTCATATCGTCCTCTCGGTTTTTCTACCAGCTTGATTTTCTCACTCCTGGAAGCTGACCGGCCAGCGCCAGTTGGCGAAAACAGATTCGACACAGGCCAAACTGGCGGATATAGGCCCGCGGGCGTCCGCACAGGTGGCAGCGGTTGTGCTGCTGTACTCTGAATTTGGCCGGCCTCTGCGCTTTCATTATCTTTGATTTCTTTGCCATTCCTACTCCGTTCCGTCCTTGGCGAAAGGCATGCCGAGCAGTTCGAGAAGATGCCTGCCTTCTTCATCCGTCTTTGCCGTGGTGGCGATTCCTATCTCCATACCGCGCAGTTTTTCTATCTTATCGTAGTCTATTTCCGGAAAGGCGATTTGCTCTCTCAGACCAAGGGTATAATTGCCCCGGCCGTCAAAGGCATTTGGAGAAACTCCAGAAAATTCCCGCATCCGGGGTAGAACTGCGTTTATCAGCCTGTCCAGGAAGTCATACATCCGTTCACCACGCAGAGTTACCTTCATACCGATGGGCATCCCCGTCCGCAGCTTGAAGGCAGCGATTGACTTCCTGGCTCGGGTGACTACCGGGTGCTGCCCGGAAATGGCGGATAGGTCAGCCTCGGCCGACTCCAGGGCTTTGGCGTTCTGACTCGCCTCACCGAGGCCGATATTGAACACTACTTTAATCAGGCGCGGTACTTCCATGACGTTACTGTAGCTGTGGCGCTCCATCAGGGCAGACACCACTTCTTTCCGGTATTTCTCTTTCAACCGCGACATCTAGTCAATCACCTCTTTGCACTTGCGGCAGATCCTTACTTTTCTACCGTCTTCTAAGGCGGTGAAGCCCACTCGGGTAGAGCGGTTGCACTTTTCACACAGTAGCATGACGTTGGAGACATCAATCGGTGCCTCAAGGTCAATGATACCGGCCTGCTTGACCTGTCCCCGTGCCCGGGAGTGCTTCTTGATGAAGTTAATCCCTTCCACGAGAACCCGGTTTTTCTTGGGATAGGCAAAGCGCACCTTGCCCTTTTTCCCTCTGTCCTTGCCGGCAGTTACCAGCACTGTATCATTCTTTCTTATCTTCATTATCTTTTACCTTCAGAGGACTTCCGGTGCCAGAGAGATTATCTTGGTATAATCTTTATCTCTCAGTTCCCGGGCTACCGGTCCGAATATCCGTGTCCCTCGCGGATTGTTTTTATCGGTCAAAATTACCGCGGCGTTCTCATCGAACCTGATGTATGAGCCATCGGGACGCCGGTAGGGTTGGACAGTGCGCACCACCACCGCACGCACCACTTCGCCTTTTTTCGTGGCGGCACCCGGGATGGCTTTCTTTACCGAGGCGACAATGACATCGCCTACCCGGGCGTATCTCCTCCTCGTGCCACCGAGCACGTTGATGCACATGATTTCCCGGGCTCCGGTATTGTCTGCGGCTCTTAATCTGGTATAAGACTGAATCATAATATTAAATCCTGACCGTTATGATATTTCTTCCGGTTTAACCTCGGCGATCTCTCCTCTGGTGATTATCTCGGCAACACGCCAGTGTTTGCGTCGGGAGAGCGGCCGGGTCTCCACAATCCTGACCTTATCTCCTATCCGGCACTCATTTTTTTCATCGTGAGCCTGATATTTGGTCACCCACGCGATGGTCTTTCGGTACTTCGGGAAGTGTTTGGAGGTGTTGATGGCCACTACCACCGTCTTATCCATCCGGTTGTTAACTACAAGGCCAGTTCTGGTTTTGCGCTTCTCTTCCATGACGCTACCTGTTCCCCAGTTCTCTTTCTTTCAGTATAGTTTTAATCCGGGCAATTCTCTTTTTCACCATCGGCAGCTCGCGATGGTTCACCAGTTGCTTCGTGGCCAGCCGAAAGCGCAGGTTAAGCAGCTCCTGCTTTGATTCTTCCACTTGCTTTGCCAGGTCTTCGGTGCTCAGTGCTCTGAATTCATCAATCCTAACCATCGGCCAGTTCCTTTATACTCTCATTATTAATGAATGGCGCCTGTCTCCCGGACCACGAATCTGGTGGCAATGGGGAGCTTGTGCGAGGCCAGGCGTATCGCCTCTTTGGCCGCTTTTTCATCAACACCCGCCAGCTCAAATAGCATTCTCCCCGTTTTTACTACAGCTACCCAGTGGTCGGGAGCGCCCTTGCCACTGCCCATACGGGTCTCCGCCGGCTTCTTGGTGACCGGCTTATCCGGAAAAACGCGTATCCAGACTTTACCACCACGGCGGATATAGCGGGTAATGGCACGCCTCGCGGCCTCAATCTGTTCCGCCGTAACCCAGGCCGACTCCAGTGCCTGCAGGCCATAATCACCGAAAGTTGTGGTGTTGCTTACCTGAGCGCTCCCTCTGCGGTGTCCTTTATGGGATTTGCGATATTTAACCCGTTTCGGTTGTAGCATCTTTTTCCTCGTCTTCGGTTACGCTGGCCACTTCTGTATCAGCGACAGTGTCGCTGGTTGTTTTCGTTTTTCGAGTTCTTTTAGCGGGCGCCTTTGTCGGTTTCCCCCCAACCTTCTCTTTGGCAACTGCCTCGGTGGGTTCTGGTGAAGCTGGCGCCTCTGTTTTAGCGGGCTTCGCGGCTCTGGCTCCTCTTTTAATTGCCGGCTTCTCTTCCGCGGTTGTCTCGGTTGCCTCCACAGCTGCGGCCTCAGCCGGTTTCTCCTCTGTTTTTAGGGCCGTTTTTCTCTTTCGTGATGGTTTGGCTGGTGCCTCTTCCGCTTTTTCTTCCGTGACTGCTCCCGCTGCCGCCGGAGTTTCCTCTATGGCTTCAGCGGTTACCCCCATCGTCTCCTCTTCCGGCTGGACGGCGGTGGCCGATTCCTCGCCAGCGCTGACCGCCATTTCCGCAGGCACTCCTTCAACGGGTGGTTCCTTGGGTTCGGGAAGGATTTCACCTTTAAATATCCATACCTTAACGCCAATCCTTCCCAGGGTGGTGCGCGCTTCGGTAAAGCCGTAGTCAATATCCGCCCGCAGTGTGTGCAGGGGGACCCGTCCTTCATGCATTGTCTGGCGGCGGGCGATTTCAGAATCACCCAGCCGACCGGAGCAGCTGATTCTTATTCCCTTGGCGCCAGCCTGTATGGTACGGAAAATCGCCTGTTTCATCGCCCTCCGGTAGGCGATACGGCGCTGAATCTGCTCGGCAATGGTTCGGGCAACGAGCATGGCATCCAGTTCCGGCTGGCGGATCTCCTGGATATTCAGGCGGACCTTTTTGCCGACGAGTTTTTCCAGGTGAACACTCAGTTCATCAACGCGCTGTCCACCTCGCCCGATGACGATACCGGGACGGGCGGTATTAATGGTAACCGTCACATCCTTTGCCTGCCGCTCAATCACCACGAGGGAGATTGCGGCATCGGCATACTTTGACTGGATGGCCTGCCGCAGCTTCAGGTCTTCCTGCAGCGACTCGGCGTAATGTCTATCAGCGTACCATCTGGCCTGCCAGTCCTGTACGATGCCAATTCTAAAACCTATCGGATGAACTTTGCGCCCCAATTATGCCTCCTCATCGGCAACGATTACCGTTATGTGACTGGAATTTTTCTGTACGGGGCTGATGCGGCCACGCGACCGGGGATAGAACCGTCGGAGCCTTGGTGCTTCATCGGCGTAAATACTGATGATTTTCAAATCTGACGGTGTCATCTGGTAGTTATTCTCCGCATTGGCCGCGGCGGACTTTACCGTCTTGGCCACCACCCGGGCGTTCGGCGATGGAGTAAACCTGAGCAATGTCAGCGCTTCGTCCACCGTCTTGCCCCGTACCATATCGATTAACGGGCGGACCTTACGCGCTGGTATCCCCGTGTTTTTAGCAAAAGCTCGTACCTGCATTCTATACCTTACCTGTCATAACCTACGGAGTTCTTACCTGGCTTGTCTTCTCTGACCTGGAGACATGACCGCGGAAAGTCCGGGTCAGGGCGAACTCGCCAAGCTTGTGTCCCACCATGTTCTCGGTGATGAAGATGGGCACATGCCTGCGGCCATCGTGCACGCCGACGGTCAGCCCCACCATCTGTGGCAGTATGGTGGATGAGCGTGACCAGGTTTTGATGACCGCTTTCTGGCCTGACCTGATGACGGCCTCTACCTTCTTCATCAGTTTGGCATCAATATATGGTCCCTTTTTTATCGACCGTGACATTGGTTACCTCTACTTACTTTTTCTCCGTTTTACAATCAATTTATCGGACGCTTTTGGCTTGCGGGTGCGGTAGCCGAGCGCCGGTTTGCCCCATGGTGTCTTCGGGCCGGGTAGCCCTATCGGGCTTCTCCCTTCGCCACCGCCGTGGGGGTGGTCACGCGGTGACATTGCTGAGCCTCTCACCGTGGGCCGCCAGCCCATCAGCCGATTACGCCCCGCCTTACCAAGCTCAATGCTCTGGTGGTCAACGTTGCCTACCTGTCCGACGGTCGCCATGCACTCGCCGCGGACGCGTCGCATTTCACCGGAAGGCATGCGTATCAGAGCGTACTCACCCTCCTTGACCATCAGTTGCGCCGAAGAGCCGGCGCTCCGCACCATCTGTCCGCCTTTTCCCTTCTCCAACTCAAGATTATGGATGAGGGTGCCGCTCGGAATGACCTTCAGCGGCAGCGCATTGCCCGGCCTTACTTCGGCATCCGGACCCGACATGACCGTATCGTCGATGTTCAGCCCAACCGGGGCTATGATATACCGCTTATCTCCGTCAGCGTAGTGAATGAGCGCAATTCGGGCGGAGCGGTTCGGGTCATACTCAATCGCCGAAACTCTACCCGGCACGCCGGTCTTATCCCGCTTGAAGTCAACCACGCGGAGGTTTCGTTTGGCACCACCGCCGCGGTGGCGAACGGTTATTCTCCCCTGGTTGTTGCGCCCGCCGCGCTTTTTCAGCGGCGAAAGCAGCGATTTTTCCGGTTTATCCTTGGTTATCTCTTCAAATGTTGCGCCGCTCATTCCCCGCCGGCCGGGCGAGGTGGGACGGAATACCTTGATGGCCACTCAATATCCCCCTTTTTCCGTTCTAAACACCTTCAAAGAATTCTATTTTGTCACCGGCTCTCAGGGTGACGATTGCTTTCTTCCAGGGTGAGGTGTTATACACGCGTTTGCCTACCCTTCTTGTCTTCCCGGAGACCATGATAATATTCACATCAGACACCTTCACCCGAAACGCTTTTTCCACGGCTTGCTTTATCTGGGGCTTGGCCGCCTCTTTGGCCACTTCAAAAGCGTATTTGATCTGCGCCTGTAATATGGAATTTTTTTTC
>DASRZK010000035.1:0-2071 GCA_035686505.1 Dehalococcoidales bacterium
TTTTTCGCCGCGGTCAGGGCGCAGTCCACGGCCCTTTTGGCCGCCAGATAAGCGTTGCCGTTTATCGGCGTAAACGTATCAATGCAGTAATACCCGGCTCGTATCGGCAGCATTTTAGGCGGGCGTGTCCGGTTGCGCACCGGGAAGACGTAAGGGTAGACCGATGTTCCGGGTTCAAGATTGGTACAGACCTTCCTCAGATAGTCAACAAATTTTGCCTTATGGACTGCTTTAATGTACTTCTCCGAGAAATGTAGGGGAGCCACCTTTTGAAATAGCTCGGTCTTATCAAGCTCCTGCAAAATCGAGTCTATCCTCACCGGGGATTCAACGTAACCGCGCTCTTCCACATGGTGAATGCCGTGGCGGTCATTGATGACCAGCATGATACGCTTGTCAAGCGGTAAGGTATGCTTCACTGGCGCCGGGGCCCTTTTCACATACCTGGGCTCTCTCAGGCGTACCGGGTCGTCTTTGAAGGAGTCAACCACCATTTCAACATAGTCGCGAGGGCACACGCCTCTATATTTCCGCTCCAGTATGGCCCGGACAATTTCCCAGGCGGTATCACGGGGCAGCTTGGTATCTTGTCCCAGGTCATCAAAGACCAGGTAAGGCGGGTTATCATCACCGGGTTTGAGAGGAGTCTCATAGGCGGTGTTCACAATGGGGCGGGCGCCGTATCTTTCGTAGAAGCGCAGCCGGGCCGCGTTTTGCTTTCTGATTTCAGGGTTAAGGCTTAATCGGGGGTCATCAGGCAGACATTCAAAGAAAAGGCCGATAGTATCCAGGTCAAGCGCTTCCTCCCGCACCCTCTCGTAGAGAGCGCCGCCGATACCACCACCCATCGTTTTTATGGAGGTGGAAATGTAATCAAGGTAACAGAACTTCAGGACCGGCGCATGGAACAGGAGAGCAAAGCCATCTATTTTCCCCTTTGCGCCCTCAGCCACGAAGAGAATGGAGCGGAAACGATACTTCATCGGGTTACGAAGTTGTTCGGGCAATTTGGCTATGTCTCTTCGGGACAGGCTGGGGAACTGGGCCCGCAGAATATTCTGGACCTGTGCTATGGCTTCTTCATTGGCGGGGGTAATATTATCGTAGACCCGGCGGATTCGAAACATAAGTCAAACCTCTCTCTGGCATAGTCATATAATGTCATCTCAATCGCTTTTGCAGGATAAGCTTATCGTCTCCCGGTGCGTAGAAATCAGGGATGCGGCCGATTATCTCATAACCCTGACCAAGGTGAAAACGTATGGTGTTATCATAGGCCGTCGTGGAGGACGTCTCAATAATCGCCAGCCTGCCTTTCGCCTGCATTATTTCCCTTTCCGCCGCCTCCATGAGAGCGCCACCTATGCCCTGTCCACGCTTTTCCCGGGCGACTGCCTGCCAGTACAGGTCCCAGGTGCCGTCAGTCAGCGGAGCCGGCCCGTAGCAGATATAGCCAGCGACAGTTGAGCCAGCCTCGGCTATCAGGACATAGTACCCTGACCCTTTGACATCATGCAGGTAGCTATCAATGACCTCTTCGGCAACTTCTATCTCAGACGCCTTGAACTCGGGCGTATTCCGCAGTATTTGCATCAAGGCTGGCTTGTCTTTCTTCACCATGTGGCGGATCTTGATTTTCATGATATTCCTTCTCCAGCGCGAGCTGTACTATCTTCTCAATGAATTGCGGGTAAGGCATCCCGGCAGCCTGGGCCTGGCGGACGGCACCGGAGTCAGGGGATATATCCGGGTTGGGGTTTACCTCGATAACGCTTGGCTGCCCCTCCTGATTCATCCGCATGTCCACTCTGGCATAACCCTGGCCGCCAAGCAGTCTGAAAACCGCCAGCGCTGTCTGCTTGATGCCTTCCTGCGCTTCGGCCGCGATTTCAGCCGGGCAAATGGCTCTGGTACCCTGGAAATACGGGCTATCAGGCTCCCATTTGGAAGCGAAGGTGAGGATCCTGGGCATTTCCGGAGGCAGCGAATAGGCTATTTCCGACACGGGCAGCACGGTGCATTGGGAGTTGCCCAGGACCATCGCGTTAAATTCGCGCCCATCGATGAACTC
>DASRZK010000036.1:0-2797 GCA_035686505.1 Dehalococcoidales bacterium
GCAGATGCCGTGCTCGGTCGCCGCTGTCATATCAATCGTCTCATAGCCGGTACCGATGTTATAGATTAAGCGGCACCGTTCCATCTGTCCAACTACCTCTCTGGTCACCGGCTTTTTAAAGGTAAGAATGAAATCAGCATCCCTGGCAGCGCCGATAATTTCCTCTTCCGTCTGGCATGGTCTGGCGATGAATTCCACCCCGATTTTACGGTAGTCCGCCTCATCATGTGGAATCATCGGGTTGGCCACCAGCATGACTGCTTTGTAAGACATTTTGCCTCCTGCTATCTTTCCAGCTCCATCTTGATTGCCTCTTTGGGGCAAAAAGCCACACAGATACCACAACCTTTGCAGAAATCAAGGTCGATTTGAATCTGGCCCTTCTCCTCATCCAGAGTTATGGCCAAATCGGGACAGAGAAGGCGACACATCCGGCACTGGTTACACTTCTTGTGCTCTACAACTGGAATGCGTGTCCTGCCTTCTACCGGCATGCCAGCCTGTCTCCTTTCAGTATGTCCATCTCTAAGCTGACTTTCCACCCCCCAGCCTGAAACCGTCCGCCACCGCCTTCAGGTCCAGCTCCCTGAGTCTTTCCGCCACTGTTTCGGCTATTGCCGAGCACAAGGCGTCTTTCGTTACCAGACCGGTAATCTCCACCGCAGCCCCCAGCATAACCATATTGGCCACGATTTCGTTCTTAAGCTCCTCAATCGCCGTCCTCGTTGCTGGAACTGGCACCTGTTTCAGGCTATCTACCTTATGGGGAGAGACAAGTTGGTCATCGTACACAACGATGCCTCCCTCTCTGACCTGCCCTATGTATTTATCGTAGGCCGTCTGGAACATGGCGACCATGATGTCAGCTTCAATGACATAAGGGTAGCTTATCGGCTGGTCAGAGATGACCACCTCAGCCCGACAGGTCCCGCCTCTCGAAGCGGCGCCATAGGAATTGGTACCACTCACCCACTTCCCGTCATTAAAGGCAGCCTGCCCCAGAATCGTACCGGCAAGGACAATCCCCTGACCGCCATAGCCGCAAATCACTACCTGTCTGATATGACCCACCTATAGCTCTCCCGTGATTATCTTGTCTTTCAGCTCTTCAGCAGATAAAGTGGCTGCCTTTTCCTCAGAAATGCATTTTGACATCAGGTCTTTGAGCATGTCCGCCGGCGTGCCCAGCTTGTTCCGTCGGCCGAACTGTACCGGACAGGGGGTTACCACCTCAATGAAAGCAAAACCTTTCGTCTGAAGGGCTTTCTTGATGCCCTTAATCATCGCCATGGGCTGGGTAACCGCGTAACGGGCCACGTAAACCGCACCGGCGGCCTTCACCAGCCGGCAGAGGTCGAAAGGACGGAAGGGGTTGCCCTGATGGGTGGTCATGGTGAGGGCTCCCTCTGGCGTGGTCGCGCAGACCTGACCGCCGGTCATGCCGTAGTTCTGGTTATTGGCGCAGATAACGGTCATATCCATATTCCGGCGGGCACCATGAATGAGGTGGTTGCCACCAATATCGGCGAGGTCACCATCGCCACTGATGACCATTACTTTTAATTTCGGGTTGACCATCTTGGCGCCGGTGGCAAAAGCGATGGTCCGACCGTGCAGCGTATGCAGCGCATCGGCATAAAAATAGGGGCTCGGTATCCAGGCGGCGCAGCCTATACCCGAGACAAACAGCATCTCATCCATATTCAACTTGAGCTCATCAATAGCCCGCAAAATGAGCCCTTGTAAAATAGCCTCACCGCAGCCGGGGCAGTAGGTGGTTACCCCGATTCCCGGGCGCAGATATTTTTCCAGTTCCCTGACCACTACACGAGCCTCCTCAATTGCTCCATAATCGTGTGCGGGTGGATGATTTCGCCATTGACCTGGCCGTAAGGTATCACGTCGCAGGCGGCGTATTTCCTGACCTCACCGGCCACCTGACCCATGTTCATCTCTGGAATAAAGATTTTCTCTACTCTGGAACCGATGTCTTTAATTAACTCATCGGCAAAGGGCCAGAGCGTTTTCAACCGCAGCACGCCGATTTTTTTGCCTTCCTGACGCAACTGCTCCACGGCAAATAAGGCGCTTCGGGCGGTGAAGCCATAACAGACTACAACCACCTGAGCATCTTCCAGATAGTAATCATCATGCTGGATGATTTCCTGGCTGCGGCTCAGGATTTTCTGGTGCAGCCTGGTCACCAGTTTCCGGTGAATTTCGGGATGGGTTATTTTTCTCACCCCCCACTCGTCATGGGTGGAGCCGGTAATCAGTAACTTTTCACCGTCACCGAAGGCGGGCATTGGCGGAACACCGTCCTCCTCTTCTGTGCCGAACGGGGGTGCACCCGGTTTCTTCTCTCGATTAAAAAGCTCCACCTCAGCACCGACCTCTATCCTTTCGTGCAGGTGGGCGGTCGCCTCCTCGGCCATGACAAAAGTCGGCACCCGGAATCTCTCGGCGAGGTTGAAGGCGTTGATGGTCTGGTCGTACAGTTCCTGCACCGACCACGGTGAAAGCGCAATGACCAGGTAGTCGCCGTGGGAGCCCCATTTGGCCTGCATGATATCACCGCTGCCCACCCGGGTCGCTTGGCCGGTGCTGGGACCGGACCGCTGCGCGTCAACGATGACCAGCGGTGTTTCGGTAAAGACCGCGTAGCCAATGGCTTCCTGCATGAGGCTGAAGCCGGGCCCGGAGGTAATGGTCATCGCCTTTGCCCCCGCCCATGATGCCCCGATGCAGGAACAGATGGAAGCGATTTCGTCCTCCATCTGCATGAATACTGCCCCCA
>DASRZK010000037.1:0-2658 GCA_035686505.1 Dehalococcoidales bacterium
CACCTGGTCGGCATGCAGCAGTCCGACGTTATTATTGCCATCAACCATGATTCCAAGGCGCCTATCTTTGAGGTGGCCAACTATGGGATTGTGGGCGATGTCCTCCAGATAGTCCCGGCCATTACCAAGCGGATTCGAGAATTGCGTACCCAAAGAGGGGGTTAATGTAACGTGTCGACTAATGTCATCATATTCATCGTCGTGTTTGTGGCGGCGGTGGCGCTTTTTGGCTGGAGCTGTTTTCGGCGTTTCCGTCTGGTAACCCTGGGCAGAGCCGAGAATCGATTCAGCGAGCCCGGTAAGCGCATCGGGAGTATGCTTTTCTACGCCTTCGGGCAGCGGCGGGTGGTTAGCCGACCTTTTGGTTTAAACCACTTTGTCCTTTTCTGGTGCTTTCTCATCTTGATGGTAGCCAATACCGAGTTTCTGCTCAGCGGGCTGTTCCCGGATTACATCAGCTTTTCCCGACTGCCGGATGGCGCATACTTTACCCTGTCCTTTATTTTCGACCTCGTGTCAGTGATGGCTCTTTTGGCAGTGATGGTAGCGCTTGTCCGCCGTGCCGCTTTCGCTTCTCCTCATATCGGTGGGTTGAGCCGCGACGCAGTGACTATCCTGGGCCTGGTGGCGGTGCTGATGATTGCCTTTTTTGGTCTGCACGCCAGCGAAATCGCACAAGGGAGTGAGAGAGCTGCCGCCTACATGCCGGTGTCCAGTTTTGCCGCGGCTATTTTTATATCAGGGGCTTCGGTGGGAAGCCTGGTGGGATACGCCAGCTTTTTCTGGTGGATTCATGCCATCGTGCTGCTGGCCTTCCTGAATTACCTGCCTTACAGCAAGCACATGCATATTCTGACGGCGATTCCCAACTGCTTCTTGCGGAGTCTGGTAAAGGTCAACACCCAACCTCGTGAGGAGTTCAAAAAGGGCAATACCTACGGCGTTGGCCAGGTCAATGAGTTTACCTGGAAAGGATTATTCGACTCTTATTCCTGCACCGAGTGTGGTCGTTGCTCGGATGCCTGTCCGGCTACCTTCACCGGCAAACCGCTCGACCCGCAGCAGGTCATCCACGATATCAAGCGTAACTTATTGAAAAACGGGCCGTTGCTGACCAAAAGGGAAGCAGCCGTACTACCATTGATTGGCGATGGTCAGGAAGGGAGTATCGCTGAAGAGGTTCTCTGGGAATGCACCACCTGCGGCGCCTGCGTGGAAGTGTGTCCGGTGTTTATTGAGCATTTCCCCAGAATTATTGACCTGCGGCGTAATCTGGTGGAAATGCAGGCCAGGTTTCCGGAGGAACTACTGGGCTTTTTCGAGAATGTGGAACAACGCAGCAATCCTTGGGGTATCGCTCCCGGGGAGCGGGTCAAGTGGGCTACGGAGATTGAGGTCAAGCCTTTTGAGGTGGGCAAGACCGAGTATTTATTTTTTGTTGGCTGTGCCGGTGCCTTTGATGCCCGCAACCGGAGGACGACTCTGGCTTTAGCCAAGATTCTGGATGCCGGCGGCGTTTCCTGGGGCATCCTGGGCAAGGATGAAATGTGCTGTGGTGACAGCTTGCGAAGATTGGGCAATGAGTTCGTTTTCGACCGCATGGTGAAGGAGAATATCAAGCTGTTTGAAGAGAGGGGGGTAAAGAAAGTCATTACCCAGTGTCCGCACTGCTACAGTACCCTGAAGAACGACTACCGCCAGTACGGCGTTGAACTGGAAGTGAGCCATCATACCGAGTTTATCAATAAACTAATTGGCGAGGGCAGGCTCAGACTGAACGGGGTCGAGGGCCTGGGTAACGTGGTCTTCCATGATTCCTGCTACCTGGGGCGCCATAACCTGGTCTACGAGGCGCCGCGTCAGGTGGTTGCCTCAGTTACCGGCCAGGCGCCAATCGAAATGGGTCGTCATCATGGTCGGGCTTTCTGCTGTGGGGCTGGCGGTGGACGGATGTGGCTGGAGGAGCGCCTGGGCAAACATATCAATGTCGCCCGTGTTGAAGAAGCCCTGACCAAAGACCCGGAGACGATTTGCGTCTGCTGCCCGTACTGCATGACCATGTTTGAAGACGGGTTGAAGGACAAGAACGCTGACGATAGAGTGCAGGTGCTGGACCTGGCCGAGATTACCGCCCGGGCGCTGAAAGAGAAAGGTTAACTGATTATCAGGACTTGGCTTCAGTCACTTCCGCTTTGGTGTAAGCTTCGTTTACCTGGCGGGCCGGATGGCTTTGAACGCTGTAATCCTTGAGGGTGGATATCTCGCGCATCTTGTCCAGTTTACCCTGCTTGGTTAAACGCTCGTAGATCATTATCCAGGCGCAGTTTCGTTCGCTGCTGGTCTCACACTTGCCGTTCTTGTAACCGCCGCAGGGGCCATTGACCAGGCTTTTGGCGCACATGGTCATGGGACAGATGCCTCCGTAATCGGCAAGGACACAGTTGCCACAGGCTCGGCACCGCTCGGCGAAAATACCTTCCTCAGCGGCGACACCGATGAAACGAGTATTCAAGGCGGGAATTACCGGCATGGATTCCAGCATTTCAGCGACAAACTGTACCCCGGCGCCGCAAGCCATGGAGAGAATAGCATCGTATTCCCTGGCTTTTTCCAATATCGGCTCGATGAATTCTTTATCACACTGGCGCTCGATGGTGA
>DASRZK010000038.1:0-3636 GCA_035686505.1 Dehalococcoidales bacterium
AGAGTTGCCGGCACAAACTTGAGGGACACCTCGCTGATAACTTCGGCATAACTCATCTGGTCGACGGTATAGTGCAGACGGATATCGGTAATATCGGTATCACCGGTCGCAGAGAGGTAGAAGTTGACCTTCATCGGAAAATCAACCTCTACCCGGCTATCCAGAACCTGCAGCCCGTCAACAGCCCGAACGGCCGCCGGGCCTGGCATAGCTAGGAATAAAATGGCAACCAGGATTAAAAGCGCTGCCCTTTTTATCATTCTTCTCTCCCCAGCCCAGCGCGGTGATAGGCCTCCAGAAAGTCGTCCAGTTCGCCATCAAGCACGTCATCAGGGTTGCCCGACTGATAGTCGGTCCGGTGGTCTTTGACCATCGTGTACGGGTGCAGTACATAACTCCTGATCTGGTTTCCCCAGCCCGCGGCGATGCGCTTTCCTTTGAGCTTGGCTTTTTCCTCGGCGCGCTTCTTTAGCTCCAGTTCCAGCAAGCGCGATCGCAGTATGGTCATCGCGATCTCCTTGTTTCGGTACTGAGACCGCTCGCTCTGGCAGGTAACCGCGAGCCCCGTCGTCAGATGGGTCAATCTGACCGCACTGCTTGTCTTCTGCATGTGCTGCCCGCCCGGTCCGCTTGACCGGAATGTCTCCACCTTCAAATCTTCGGGGCCGATTTCGATATCAACGTCCGCTTTGGCCTCCGGTATTACCTCTACCAGAGCGAACGAGGTATGACGGGCGTGGTCAGCATCAAATGGAGACAGGCGGACCAGCCTGTGAACACCGTGCTCCGCTTTTAAATAGCCGAAGGCGTAGTCGCCTGTAATCTCGATAAGCACACTCTTCATTCCAGCTTCCTCACCCGGCGTACTTTCCAGAATCTCCGCCTGGTAGCCGCGACGCTCAGCCCACCGGAGATACATTCTTATCAGCATCTCCGCCCAGTCCTGAGACTCGGTGCCGCCAGCACCAGCATGAACTGCCAGAATAGCATTGCGCCCGTCATATTCACCACTGAAAGCAAGCTGGAACTCAAGCTTATCGAGAGCCGCCTCAACCTTCTCTGTCTCCGACTGTATTTCCACCTGAAGTGATTCATCTTTTTCAGTCAAATGAGCCAGTTCGACCAGGTCAGCCACTCTTTTTTCCATTTCCCGCCACCGTTCCACGGTCTTCTTTTGCTCCGCCAGGCGACGCATGGTATCCTGCGCTTTAGTCTGGTCAAGCCAGAAGTCCGGCTTCGCCGATGCTTTCTCTAACTTGCCAATCTCCATTTCTCTGCCAGCAATGTCAAAGATGCACCAGTGCCATCGAAATTCGAGAGTGCAGGTCTTCCAGTTTATCCAGTAACTCCTGCAATTAATAAGCCCCTAATTTACCAAGATTTCCCCTGTATTGCCGGTTCTGGAGAGGGGATGCGGTATCTCTCCATAAAGTGTCCGCCCGCTGCCAGGTGAGCCAACCGCAGCGGCTCCGGAATACGATAGCCCTGGCAGCACGCCAGCACCCAGTGTATGGCCGTATCAAGGTCAACCTTGTGACCAATGGAAACATAGAGCGGGTTTGTAGCCGTCTTGGTGCGCAGGACGGCCCCAATTAACTCACCATTATCTACCAACTCGGCCGAGCTGCCCGGTTCGTTAGTTGGCTCCTCATGCCTGCCGCATAGTCGAGACTTGGCACAGCCTATGGTCGGCGTGTCCAGAAGAAGCCCCAGGTGGGAAGCCAGGCCGAGACGGCGGGGATGGGCCAGTCCCTGACCGTCAACCAGAATAAGGTCAGGTGTTACCGTCAGCTTCTCGCAGACGGTTAGAACCAGCGGCGACTCCCGGAAAGAAAGCAGGCCCGGAATGTACGAAAAGGCCAGTTTCTCATTTACCGTTTTCACTTCCACCACATTTAATGCCGGGTAATCCATGACCACCACCGCCCCGGTAGCCATGTCACGGGCACGGCTGGCGGATATATCAACGCCGGCAATAAAATGGGGCTCACTTATTTCGCTGATGCGGGATACTCTGGCGGCCAGTTCTCGCTGGATGTTCAAAGCCTGTGGAATACTGACCTGCCAGCCGTGCAGATTATGCACTTTCATATCACGAATTATAACTTCAATAGCGTTATCTGGCAACTAATATCTTTGTTGCCATTGACAGACGCCAAATCAATAGTGCATAATAGTTGTTTAGAGAGCTAGACTATTCATGGTAAAAATCAGACTACGCCGCACCGGAGCCAAGGGCAAGCCAAACTACAGGCTGGTTGTTGCTGACTCCCGCTCACCTCGTGACGGAGCCTTCATCGACATCATCGGTCATTTCAATCCCCTCACTGACCCGGAAACCGTGGTTATCAACGAAGAAAAAGCACGCCACTGGTTAAGCAAGGGCGCCCAACCAACAGATACTGCCGCCAGGCTACTGAGCAAGGCCGGCATTCTGCAAAAATCCAATACAAGTAAGGAGACCCCCAAGTCATGAGTAAATCCGACGACCAAGAAGAGCCCGAAACCAAGGATGAACCCGAGGAGCAAGAAGAGTCTGAAACCATGGATGAACCCGAGGAGCAAGAAAAGCCCAAAACCATGAGTAAACCTGTCCTACAAGGAGCAGACATGAAAGAACTCGTCGAATACATCGCCAAATCAATCGTTGATGCACCGGATGATGTGAAGGTTGATGAGGAAACCGACGAAGAAGGCCTGACCACGCTGAAATTGCAGGTTGCCGACGAGGATAAAGGAAGAGTCATTGGCAAGCAGGGCCGAATCGCTGAAGCCATGCGTGCCCTGCTCAGGGTAAAAGCCGCCAAGGCTTCCACCCGGGTTAGACTTGAGATTGTCTGATATTACCCCATCTAGAAATCCAGAATCAGGAACTGAATCGCCCGATTTTGACTTCATCACCATAGGACGTATTGTCGCCCCGTGGGGGAGCAATGGCAACGTAAAGGTCCAGGTAGAAACTGATTTCCCCCGGCGGTTTTCCCCCGGAGAGCAAGTATTCATCGACGGTCAGCCCGTGACCATTGTCGATGTGTCATGGCACCACGACCGGCCAATACTGAAGCTCAGCACCCTTGACTGCGCTGAAGACGCCCAGCAGCTACGGGGCAAGTCCATAGAGATACCACAAAGCCAGGTGCAACCGTTGCCGGAAGACCATTACTACCATTTCCAGCTCATCGGGCTGGAGGTAAGGACTACCCGTGGCGAGCATCTGGGCGAGGTCAGGGAAATCATCACTGGTAAGAGCAACGATATATACGTAGTACAGGGCACAGAAGGTGAGATTCTTATCCCCGCCCTTAAAGATGTGGTCAAGTCAGTGGATTTAGAGCGTGGTTTTATAGAAATCGAACCCATAACGGGGCTCCTGGAACTGAACCGGAAAAAGACTGATTAGTCTTATTCTACCGTTTTGATTTTCTTCGCCGTGCCATCTCCGCCACCCTCAGGCGCGCCAGTGAACGACGGAGCGCCGCCTCCGCCCTGGCACCATCAATACCAAGTTCACGCTGCTGGGATAACCTTTCCTGAGCGCGTTTTCTTGCCGCCTCCGCCCGCTCCACATCGATTTCATCCCCTCTCTCAGCGGCATCGGCCAGAACCACCACCCGGTCGGGACGTACTTCAAGAAAG
>DASRZK010000039.1:0-2548 GCA_035686505.1 Dehalococcoidales bacterium
GTGGTGAACAAAGTCATTATCTGCACATTGCTGGGGCTGGGCAACAGCCATTTCTGGAAAATCAGGCAGGACACCTGTGGCATCTCCATTCTCAGCTACCTGAACGAGCAGTTTATTCTCACCAAACACAACGATACTTCCTTCCTCAAACCCGTTGCGGGAACACCGCAGAGCGACTTTTAGTCGGCTGCCTCTTTACATTGTTTAACAGGACAGCTACAATGTTATGGTAATCTATTGTCAACGGAGGTTAGAACCAGTGGGTATTGAATGGTTCCGTGACCTGGCCATAGTAATCCTCGGCTTCGGCGTAACCGTCGTGGTCATCTTCATCGGTGTTCTGGCTCTGATGCTGTATCGCAAGCTGAAGCCGATACTGGACTCGGCAAGGTCAACCGTAAAACGGGTTGAGAACATTTCCGCTACTGTAGAAGAAGAGGTATCAAGGCCTCTGGCACGGCTGGCTGCTTTTATTCAGGGGGTACGGCAGGCAGCGAGCCTGTTCAGTGGCTTTGCCAGAAGAAAGTAAGGAGGTAGAGATGGCTGAAAAAGATACTGGCGCCAGTTTCGCGGTTGGATTTCTTCTGGGTGCCATTGTTGGCGTGGCAATTGGCTTTCTATACGCACCCCAACCGGGAAGGGAAACCCGGGCCATGCTGAAAGAAAAGGCTGAAATTGCGGCCGAAAAGGCAAAAGAAACTGCGAAAAATGCCAGGGAAGCCGCCGTTGCCGCCGAGCACCGTGTCGAAGAAAAACTGGGCCGAAAGAAACCAGGCGAATAACCGGCGCCACCGCTCTCCCATTGAACCTGCTCCCTGAACTTATCTCCGGTAAGTTAGTAGGAGAATTGTATCTGTAATGACTCTCTTTTTCAGCCGGCACTGGCGACTGGTCGTTCTGCTGCTGGGTACGGTCATATTTCTCTGGGTCCTTTACCTTCTAAGAACGGTTATATTTCCGTTTGTTCTCGGACTGGTGTTTGCTTACCTTTTATCTCCTATTATCACCTGGCTGGAAGTAAGGTTCCCCAGACCGGGAAAATGGATGGGATTCAAGCGTGTCCTGTCCATCCTGATCGTCTTTTTTGTTCTTCTTGTGCTCCTGGCTGTCTTCTCCTATGTAATTGCCACTGCCGTTATCGATGCTTCCCTGAACCTGGCCACCGGCGCCCCCTATTTCATTAGCCAGAGCCTTTATCAAATAACAAAATGGCTGGAAATTATAAGGGAGCAGTTTCCACTGGAAATCCGCAGCGAGGTGGACAGGGCGCTTCTGGAAGCCGGCGTGGCATTGGGTAACGCCATTCGGGATGCCCTGGTCAAAGGCGTTTCCTTTGTGCCAGAGACCTTCAGTATCGTGCTTGGTCTGGCGGCATTACCGCTGTTCCTCTTCTACACGCTCAAGGATTCCGATAAACTGAAACACCACGTTTACTCTGCGTTCAGCCCCGGAATTGCTGAGCACATCAGGAACCTGGGCACCATAATCGAAAGAGTCCTCGGGCGCTATATTCGTGCCCAGCTGATGCTCGGGTTGATTGTGGCGTACCTCGTTTTTGTGGGCCTGCTGATGCTGGAAATTCCGTTCTCGCCGGTACTGGCGATTCTGGCTGGTATTGGGGAACTCATCCCGACACTCGGGCCGTGGTTCAGTGGTGCCGTGGTGGTCATAATTGCCATGGCGGTAGCTCCGGACAAGGTAATCTGGGTGATTGTTCTTTTTCTGGCCGTCCAGTTACTGGAGAACAGCCTGCTGGTGCCGCGAATCCAGGGGAGCTTCCTGCGCATCCACCCCGCCGTAATGATCTTCACGCTTGTCCTGGGTGCCTATCTTGCCGGCTTCTGGGGACTCCTGCTGGCCGGACCGTTGACCGCCACCGGCGCTGAAATCTACAGATATGCCCGCCAGCGCTACCAGGACGAGAAGTTCCTGCAGCCGACCGAGAAGGACTGAGCCCTCCCCGTCCCTTCTTTCCCATCTCCTGCTCTGCTATAATTTAAATATGAAAAAGCCACTCCTCGTCCTATTTGATGGCAACGCCATCATTCACCGTGCCTACCATGCCTTCCAGACCAGCAAGTCGCCGGTACGGCTGACCGTGAGCAAGACCGGCGAGGTGGTCAGCGCCGTGTACGGTTTCACCCAGATGCTGCTCAAGACCCTGAACGATCTCAAGCCCACCCATTACGCCATCGCCTTTGATAAAAAAGGCCCCACCTTCCGCCACCAGCTTTTTGAACAGTACAAGGCGCACCGCCCACCGACTCCCCCGGAGCTGATAAGCCAGATAGACCGGGTAAAGCAGATGGTTGAGACCTTTCGCATCCCCATCTTCGAGCTTGACGGCTATGAAGCCGACGACATACTGGGAGCACTGAGCTACCAGGCCAGCCAGCAGGACATTGATACGGTCATCGTCACCGGTGACTCCGATACCATGCAGCTGATTTCGCCTCACGTAAAGGTACTCTACCCGAAGCCAGGGAGGTCTTTCAGCGATACCACGCTGTATGACGAGGCAGCGGTCAGCAACCGCTACGGAGTGAAA
>DASRZK010000040.1:0-8862 GCA_035686505.1 Dehalococcoidales bacterium
ACAACCTCGGCGTATTCCTTTCGGCTCACCGCCCCGATGCAGGGTCCGAGACAGCGGCCCATGTGGTATTCCAGGCACGCCCGCGAGTCGGCGCCGCTAATCTTTTTGGTACAGTAGCGGAAAGGAAAGATACCCTTGACCACTTTCAGTGTCTGGCGTACGGACTTGGCGCTGGCAAACGGTCCAAAATAGCGCGAGCCGTCCTGCTCCAGCCGTCGGGTAATATGAACCCGGGGCCATTCTTCCTTGAGGTTTATCTTAAGATAAGGGAATGTCTTATCATCCTTGAGCCGGACATTGTAGCGGGGATGGTGGCGCTTGATAAAATTGAGTTCAAGAATCAACGCCTCCTGTTCCGAAGATGTCACGTAAAAGTCAATGTCAGCCACCCTGGAGACCATTTTCAGCAGCTTTGGCGATAGCTTCTGGCCAGTGCCAAAATACGACCTGACGCGGTGACGGAGATTTGCCGCCTTGCCGACGTACAGGATTGCCCCTTCCGCATCGCGCAGCAGATACACGCCGGGACTGTCCGGCAAGCGGTTTAATTGTTCCTCAACCAGTACGCTCATCAAATCCACTGCTCCACTGTATATTTTAACACAGCCAGTATGGTGCACAAAGCAGAGCCACTGATTTTAAATGAATGTTTCTTTTTTACCCCGATTTATTTTACATATCGTTGTTTTTATGCTAAAATACCTAACGTTATGTTAAAATATATCCGCTACACCTGTGCAGAGGAGGCGTGGTGAAAGAAGAGATTAACAGCTTTCTGAATTACCTGATCGTGGAGAAGGGGTTTTCCGAGAACACGCTGGATGCCTACCGGAACGATTTACAACAGCTGGCCAGCTTCGCCGGGGAAGAGGCAGCAAAGCAGGGGCTCATCCCTTCTTGGGTTAATTTCAGCCGGCAGGCAATGCTGAGCTACATGCTCAATCTCAAAGAGAGGAATTATGCCGCCACCACCATTGCCCGCAAGGTGGCGGCGACCAGGTCTTTCTTCGGCTTCCTGAAGTCCGAGGGCATCGTCAAGACTGACCCGACCGAGAACCTGAGCTCGCCAAGCGTGGGGAAGTCGCTGCCCAAGCCGATTACCATCAGCCAGGTACGTCAACTGCTGGAACAACCAGCCAAGCTGAACACGGTGGAAGCAAAGAGAGATAAAGCCATGCTGGAGCTTCTTTATGCCTCCGGCATGCGGATAAGCGAACTGGTCGGCCTTAATCTGGGTGATGTCAACACCGACGAGGGATTTGTAAAGTGTTTTGGCAAGGGGCATAAAGAACGCATCGTGCCGATTTACGAGCAGGCTGCCCGGTCGGTCAAGGAGTACATTGCGGAAACGCGACCCAAGCTGGCCCGTAAGAAAGACCAGGCGGCCCTCTTTCTCAATCCCCGCGGTGACCGCCTGACCAGGCAGGGTTTCTGGCAGAAGTTGAAGGAGTACGCCAGAGCGGCGGGACTGGGCACCCGGGTCAGCCCGCACACGTTGAGGCACAGCTTTGCCACCCACATGCTGAGCGGTGGCGCCGATTTACGCGCCGTCCAGGAGTTGCTGGGGCACGCGAATATTTCTACCACGCAGGTTTACACCCACCTGACCAGCGAACACGTCCGTCGCACCTATGAGAGGTCGCACCCGAGAGCAAAGTAGCTGAATAACTTAACCGGATAGAGGAGAATCTATATGCCGAAGATACCAAGGCATGGCAAAGCATTACAGACTAAAAAGAAGAAAAAGAGGCAACCGGCAGTTGCTGCACCCGCGGCATTGCCGGTAACGGCTCTTAAAGATGCTCCAGCAGTTTCAGCCCCGGTATCCAGCGCCCCGGTTACGAAAGCAAAAGTTCGCGCCGTGAAATACCCGTATGTCACGGCTGAACTTCAACGAATCGGCATTTTTGCCGGGGCAATAGTGGTCATTCTGGTTGTGCTGGCACTGGTTTTGTAATCTTGTTACCTGGCGGTAACGATGGACTTTAAGGCCGAAAGGGCCAGGTTAATTGAGCACCTTAGCAGGGAAATAAAGGACCGGCGGGTCCTCGAAGTTATGGCCCGTGTACCCCGTGAGCGCTTCGTGCCGGAGGAAAATCGCCACCTCGCCTACGAAGATATTCCGCTGCCCATCGGACTGGAACAGACCATCTCACAGCCCTTTATTATCGCCCTGATGACCGAGGCACTGGAACTGACCGGCACGGAAAAGGTGCTGGAAATCGGGACGGGCAGCGGCTATCAGGCAGCGATTCTTGCGGAACTGGCCCGCTATGTGGTTACCGTGGAGCGCTTACCGAAGCTGGCAGAGATGGCCGGTAAGGTACTGGATAGCCTGGGTTATGGCAATATTGTAATACACCATTCCGGGGAAACTCTTGGCTGGCCGGAAGAAGCCCCCTATGAGGCGATACTGGTCACCGCCGCCGCACCCAGGGTGCCACCGGAATTAATCTCGCAACTGGCCATCGGCGGACGGATGGTCATCCCGGTCGGCTCACGCCATCTTCAGGAGCTGGTGAGAATAACCCGTCAAAAGAAAAAGAACAGGATTGAAAATCTGGGCGGCTGCCGCTTCGTCTCACTTATCGGCAAAGGCGCCTGGGAAGACGAATAGAAATTACCGAGAAGGAGGCTAGATGGAAGTCCTGGAAGCAATTCGCACCCGGAGAAGCATCCGCAAGTACAAATCAAAGCCGGTGGAGGAAAAAACACTGGCGACAGTGCTGGAAGCCGCACGGCAGGCACCGTCTTGGGCCAACACGCAGTGCTGGCGATTCGTCGTCGTGCGGGATGGCGCAATTAAAAGCAAGCTCTCCAATACGCTCAATGAAACCAATCCTGCCCGGGATGCGGTATGCAATGCGCCGCTCGTCATCGTTGCCTGCGCCGAAATGGGCAAATCGGGACACAAAGATGGCGAGGCGGTGACGGACAAGGGGGACTGGTTCATGTTCGACGTTGCCCTGGCGATGCAGAACCTAGTACTGGCTGCCCACTCGCTCGGGCTGGGCACGGTGTACGTGGGGCGTTTCGATGCCGGAGAAGTCGGCCGAATCCTCTCGCTTCCGCAGGGTTACTGCGCGGTGGCGATGACGCCACTCGGCTACCCTGATGAAACCAAGGAGCCCAGACCAAGAAAAGAGCTTGAGGAAATCGTCCACTACGATAAATGGGGTCCTGAATAGGACACAGTCCCGATGAGCTACCGACGGTGGATTCTGGTTGCTGCGGGGTTGTTTACCACCGGCATGGCCTTCGGTCTGGTGATAGCTGATAAAGCGGCCTATTTCTTTGCTGGAGAGATTACGGCTCTTGAGGAGCTGACCAGATTACTGAACCTTGAACCCTTCACAATATCGATGGCCGCTTTCATCTTTCTGAAAAACACCTCGGCTCTGCTTTTCAGCTTCATCTTCAGTCCGCTTCTCTGCCTGGTACCCGTACTCGCGTTAACGGTTAACGGTGGGCTCCTCTCCTTCGTCTCCGTTATCGTGATAGAACAGGAATCGGTCGGCCTGCTCCTGGCTGGATTGCTGCCGCACGGCATACTCGAGATTCCGGCGCTGATTATCGGAGAAGCAGCTGCACTCAGCTTCGGCATGATGACAATTATCGCCCTCATCTCCAGGAAGCGAAGAGGCCAGCTAATCCCCAATCTGAAACAGAATATAAAGTATATGGCGCTGGCCTTTGCCCTGCTGCTGCCGGCGGCCATAATCGAAACTTATATTACGCCAATTTTTCTCGGTTAAGGAGGTGAATGACAATGAACGAGCTGGGACTGGCAGTCCCCTTCTGGATTCTGGCGCTCATCTGGATGGCGAAGACCATCTGGCTGGTCATCATCTGCACCCTTCTCGCCTGGCTCGGTATTCGTGCCTTTGACGCACTTACCCCACACATCCCGCACCGCCAGCGCATCGGCGAAAGCCCGGTGGCCACTGGACTGTTCATCGCCGGCTTCTTCATCCTGACCGGCCTGGTCATTCACGGCGCGTTGACGGCACCGGCGGTGATTGGCGGTCCACTCCTCACCTACTTCTTCGACTTCAGAAGGCTGGGGCTGCTGGCACTTAGCTTTGTGGTGAGCCTGTTGGTCGGCGTGGCCCTGTTCTACCTGATGGACAAGCTGACCCCCCAAATTCCCTTCTCCGGCATTGAATCCGAGCCGGTAGCCGTGGGCATCAACGTTTTTGGCTATCTGGTCTTCTTTGGCCTGATACTCCACGCCGCCCTGACAATACCGCTATGAAAAAAATGAAGCTGTTACTCATTCTGGTGATGGTGCTGGGTTCCGGTCTGGCCGCCAGCAATTACGCCCAGGCAACCTGTTCTCAAGGATTCCGCACCGTGGGCGATGACATCTTTGATGACTGGGACATAAGCCGCACCCGGGCCGCTGGCGCCGACGGTTTTTACCAGATATCCGAGAAAGGGTTCCGTCCGGTCATTGCCCTGGAAAGCCTCGGAGAAGAGGAAGATATAGCCTACGGCATGGGCGAACAGATGCTGGACAAATACCCCGACCGCGTACAGAGAGCGGAAAAGATATTTTACTACGTGCGCGACCGCGTCCGGTACACCCCGGATATAGACCAGTTCCAGCACGACGAGTTTGCCCAGAATGCCGACGAACTTGCCGACAGAATTGCGCAAAATGGCTTTGCACACGGTGACTGCGAGGACAGCGCCATACTGCTGGCCGTGATGTATCAGGGTGCCGGTTATCGTTCGGCGATTGCCGTTGCCCCCGGCCATACCGCCGCCATGGTTTACCTGCCGGAATACAAAAAAGGAAGCCCGTTTAAGATGAACGGCGAAGAGGGATGGGTCTGGGCGGAAGCGACCGGCAGTAAAAATCCGCTGGGCTGGGTAGCCAAAGAATTCATCGATGGAGAGCTTTATGCTTATGAAATAAAGGAGGAGCGCGTTACCCGCGCCGAACCGACCGAGGCACCGGCTACCATCATCACCAGCGGGGGCGGGGGCAGTGCCTCATTTCCCATCCCCTTTTTAAGCATTATCTTTTTCCTCTGGTTTATTTCCCGGCTTTTCCGTCGGCGCGCTCATTAATCGCTGTCTAACTTGCCGTGAGTACACCACAACGGGTATAATATTTTCGAACGTTTTTTGGGAGGACAGGTGATTCCCATGCAGCAGTTTGGACTGGAAAACATCAGAAATATTGCCTTGCTGTCGCACGCGGGCGCCGGCAAAACATCAGCCGCGGAAGCGATGCTTTTTACCACCAAGGCAATTAATCGACTGGGCAAAGTTGATGACGGGTCGAGTACCTCGGACTATGACCCCGATGAAATAAAGCGAAAGATAAGCATTAACCTGAGCCTGCTTCCGTGCCCGTGGCGGGATGCCAAAGTCAACCTCATTGATACTCCCGGTTACAGCGACTTTATTGGTGAGGTAAAGACAGGAATCCGGGTCAGTGAAGGCGCTGTCATCGTCATCTGTGCCGCCTCAGGTGTGGAGGTGGGCACCACACAGGTCTGGGGGTACTGCGATGAAGCCAATCTGCCCCGACTCATTTTCGTGAACAAGATGGAGCGCGAGAATGCCGACTTCTTCAGGGCGGTGAACGATATTCAGGGCAGGTTTGGCCCCAAGTGCCTGCCGATACAGATACCCATCGGTGCCCAGAACGATTTCCAGGGAGTTGTCGACCTGCTGACCCTGAAAGCCTACACCGGCTCGCCGCCGAAAGAGGGAGAGATTCCATCCTCGCTGGAAGGTCAGGTGAATACCTTTCGAGAGAAGTTAATCGAGGCGGCGGCAGAAACGGAAGATGCCCTCATTGAGAAATATCTTGGTGGTGAGGAGCTTACTTCAGAGGAACTGAGAAACAGCCTGAGGAAAGCCGTGCTAAACGGCAGCGTTTTCCCCATCCTGGCTGGCTCAGCGCTGCAGAACGTAGGCATTAACCCGCTTCTGGACGCGATGGTCGACTACCTGCCATCCCCGGCGGAGCGCGAGGTGGTGGCGGTAATCGATTCTAAAGAGGAAAAATTTAAGCCTCAAGCTGATGGGCCGCTGGCAGCGCTGGTATTCAAGACCACCGCCGACCCTTATGTCGGCAAGCTCACCTACTTCCGGGTATACAGCGGCGCCATTGACAGCAACTCACAGGTCTGGAATGCCACCAGAGGTCACGCCGAGCGTATTGGCCAGCTCTTCCTGCTGCGTGGTAAAACTCAGGAGCCGGTGACTAAGGTAAGCGCCGGGGACTTCGGGGCGGTGGCCAAGCTGAATGTGACCATCACCGGTGATACCCTTTCCAGCCAGAATAAGCCGCTAAAGCTTGCCCCCATCGTTTTCCCGCGGCCTATCTTCGATGAGGCGGTTTCCCCGAAGACCAAGGCCGACCTCGATAAACTGGGGACAGCCCTATCCCGCATCACCGAGGAAGACCAGACGCTGCGCGTACGCCGGGAACCTGACACCGGCGAGACCCTGCTTTCCGGCATGGGAGATACCCAGCTCGAAGTGGCCGCAGAAAAGATGCAGCGCAAGTTCGGCGTCAGCGTAAACCTGGAGACGCCCAAGGTGCCCTACAAAGAGACCATTACCGCATCGGTACCGAACGCCGAATACAAGCACAAGAAGCAGTCCGGAGGCCACGGCCAGTACGGCCATGTCATCATGGAGCTGGAGCCCCTGCCCCGCGGCACCGGCAATGAGTTCGCCGCGAGGGTTGTCGGCGGTACGGTGCCCAAGAACTACATCCCCGCGGTGGAGAAAGGCTTTCAGGAAGCCATTCAGGACGGTGTGCTGGCGCATCATCCGGTGGTGGATGTCAAGGCCACGCTTTACGACGGCAGCTTCCATCCGGTGGATTCCTCGGAAATCTGCTTCAAGATTGCCGGGTCGCAGGCGATGAAGAAGGGGCTTTCCCAGGGACAGCCAATCCTCCTTGAGCCCATCGTTAATATCTCTATAACCGTCCCCAATGACCTCACCGGTGACATCATCGGCGATCTCAATACCAAGCGCGCCCGGGTACATGGGATGAACCCGTCCGGCGATATCAACATAATCGAGGCCCAGGTGCCGCTGGCGGAGGTGCTGCGCTATGCCATTGACCTCAAGTCAATGACCCAGGGCAGGGGTACCTATACCACGGAATTCAGCCACTACGAAGAGGTGCCGGCGCAAATCAGCCAGAGGATTATCGCTCAAAAAGCCGAGGAAAAAACCTAGGCTGGTTTCTCTGTCTTTCAATCGATAATCCCAACCTGGCTGAACTCGGGAAATCCACTCCAGTAGATTGCCCAGCCAACGAAGAAGACGGTCGCGACTGTGTAGCTTATCAAAAAGAAGGTAAGCAGAGGCCGCTGGTGCATCCCTTTCCGCCACAGAATCCAGCCTAAAACTGTAACCAGAATGGCAAACGGTATGCCTAATGGTGCCGTTCCAGCTTCAATAACTATCACGAAAAACGTGAAGCCATAGATGACCCCCGCCAGGATGAGCAACCATACCCATGTTTGCCCTTCGTGGAAGGGGTTATGCCACTGCCGCCAAAGGAGCAGGGCAGATAAGCCAACGATTCCCAGGTGCCATAAATAATGGCTCAATACTTCATCGTAGAAGAATGCGAGGTGGTAAGCATCACTGCCCTCCATCTCTTTCAGCAGATGACCGATGGAGTTAGCCGCGAGGTGCATTCCCTGGCCCTCCACCCAGAGAGCCGCAAGAACCGCAAAGAGGATTATTCCAGGCAGGGTAATCTTTTTCTCTTCGTTGAGACGGTACAGGAGCCAGTAGAGCGGAATCAGCACCAGAGGCGTCAGTATGTCAAAGACATCCCCCATTTTCATCAGCGGATAAGGGTTAAACTGCTGGCTGAGCAAAGGGGGAGCTATAAAAAATACCGCAAAGAGAATAGCGAAGGCCAGAACAAGAAAAGATAACCGTTTCATTTTGCCACCCCCCAAAAGCCACAGCCCGGAACTCTAATCTATCAAATATTTTCGACTAATGTAACACGTTATATGGTAAAAATCAATCAGCCCGAATTGGGATTGCCAAAGATTGTGGATATCTGATGGTGATTTCAGAGCTAACGAGGCGCGGCATGACTCAGGTGAATCATCGGGTTTACGTGGCCCGTATCTCCTGCCGCATAAACAGAATGTAGCTCACGGCGAAGCACACCGCACTGAGGCTGATAAGGCTGGTGATGTGGGGCCAGACCAGTAGAATGCTCTGGCCCAGGCTCAGGGGGTTGGGCACCATGTAGGCGGCCTGGCTCTGGCTTACCATACCGAGACTGCGCACCAGTGGTACCAGCAAAACGGTGGTCGCTTCCTGGAACAGTATATTCGGAGAAACCCGCGTAATCATCCGCTGCAATTCCGCATTGCGAATCAGTTCCGCTTGCGCGCCATCAGCGGTTGGGACCAGCACATTGGCAATACCGGGCGCGATAAGCAGGATGAAGATGCTGAAAAACATCCAGAGCGCCAGCGAGAAAAGCAATGAGGCTGCCACCCGATGAAAGACAATGGAAAAAAGTATCGCCAGGCCCATCCAAAACGCCCCGTAAATAATGGTCATGACGAAATAGCCAAAGAGCCTGATGATTTCCTCTGGCGTTGGTGGCACCCCTATCATGCTCAGCCCATAGCCGGCTATCAGCAGCAGCATCGTGCCTACCATTATGGAGAGGGTAACCACCCCGGCGAGGAATTTCCCATTGATAACGCTGTCGCGGAAGACGGGCTGAGCCAGGACCCGGCTCAGCGTACCACCAGCCCGCTCGCTGTTTATGGCGTCAAAACCCAGGGCTATACCGATAATGGGAATGAGCAGCGAGACGAGGTAAGTGAGCGAAGGGATTACCGT
>DASRZK010000041.1:0-3465 GCA_035686505.1 Dehalococcoidales bacterium
CGGCTTCATCATCGGGGTGGTGGAGAAAGAAAAAATAATCAGGGGAGATAACATTGAGGCTGGCGATGCCGTTATTGGCTTGCCCTCGAGCGGACTGCATACCAATGGCTACTCGCTGGTACGTAAAATTTTCGGGCTCGACCAGCTGAATAAGCATTATGCGGAACTGGGGCGGAGTCTGGGGGAAGAGCTTTTAGAGCCGCACCGCTGCTACTACAATCAGCTGAAACCGCTTCTATCTACGGTCGGGGGAATAGCGCACATCACCGGTGGTGGCCTGGTAGATAATATCCCCAGGGTGTTGCCGGATGGACTTGCCGTGCGCCTGGATAAGAAGTCTTGGACGGTTCCCCCGATATTCAAACTGATTCAGGACAGGGGGAATGTTGCCCCGGATGAGATGTTCCGGGTATTCAATATGGGCATCGGCATGACGCTCATCTGCGCGCCTGAAAATATTTCCAGGCTTGAGGGGAAGTTATCAGGTGCCAAAGTGATTGGTGAGGTGGTACGGCAGGCGGGGGACAAAAAAGTGATTATAGAGTGATGAAGGCAATGGGCACAGCGCGGGCTGAGGACATAATCGCTAGGATAAAGTCGCTTGCCAACCCGGCTAATGTAGAGGGAATGGCGCGGTTTGGCATAAATCCGACAAACACCTACGGAGTATCTATTCCGATATTGAGGAAGATGGTCAGGGAGATAGGCAAAGACCATGAACTGGCGCTGGAGCTCTGGGAGACCGGCATCCACGAGGCGAGGATGCTCGCCTGCTTCATTGACCGACCCGATATGGTTACGGAGAAACAGCTGGAAAGCTGGGTGAAGAATTTTGATTCCTGGGACGTCTGCGACCAGTGCTGTGGCAACCTTTTTGACCGCACCCGGTTCGCCCATAAAAAGGCGGTGGAGTGGTGTGTACGGGAGGAGGAATTTGTCAGGCGGGCCGGGCTTGTCCTGATGGCCTGCCTGGCGGTGCACGATAAGAAGGCGGGCGACCAGGCATTCATTGAGTTTCTGCCATTGATAAAAACGCATGCCGGGGACGAGCGCAACTATGTGAAAAAGGCGGTCAATTGGGCACTGAGGCAGATTGGCAAGCGCAACCAGAATTTAAACGAAGTAGTGATAAAGACCGCCGAAGAGATAAGACAGATGGATTCCAAGAGTGCGCGCTGGATTGCCAACGATGCCCTTCGAGAACTGACCGGTGACGCGGTGCAAAAGAAGTTGGCCGAAGTGAAATAAGAAATAGATTGGAGGATTTTGAATGCGAGCTATTATCAGCGTATCGGATAAGGCAGGTGTTGCTGAATTTGCCCGGGGCTTAAGCAAGCTGGGATTCGAGCTTTTCAGCACCGGCGGTACCAGGAAGGCAATGGCGGAAGCAGGCGTGCCGGTGAGGAGCATTTCCGAGATAACCGGATTTCCCGAGATACTGGATGGCAGGGTGAAAACGCTGCACCCGATGGTGCACGGCGGACTGCTCGCCCGGCGCGATATTCCGGCGCATATAGCGGAATTAAAGAAAAATAAAATCGAACCGATTGACTTGGTGGCGGTCAATCTATACCCGTTTGTCCAGACGGTGGCCAAAGACGGAGTTAGCCTGGAAGAAGCGCTGGAAAACATTGATATTGGCGGGCCGACCATGATTCGGGCGGCGGCTAAAAATTTCCCCAGCGTCATCGTCGTTGTTGACCCGGCGGACTACCAGGCGGTGCTGGACAAGTTGAGCAAGGGAAACCTGCCGCTTGAAGAACGTAAAAAATTAGCTCAAAAGGCGTTCCAGCACGTGGCAGCATATGATACCGCCATCGCCCAGTATCTGCGGCAGGGTGAGGAGGGATTCCCCGATGAGATGACTATAGCCATGAAAAAGCGCTACGGGCTCCGCTACGGGGAAAACCCGCACCAGATGGCTGCCTTCTATGCCGAGCAGGTCGTTGGGGGCAGCCGTGACACCGGCATTACCTGGGCGGAACAGCTCGGTGGCAAGGAACTGTCCTATAACAACATTCTGGACGCCGATGCGGCCTGGGGCGTGGTTATAGATTTCGTCGCGCCCACGGTGGCTGTCATCAAGCACACCAATGCCTGCGGGCTGGCCAGCCATGATAACATCGCCGAGGCATACCGTCGGGCGCTCACTGGCGACCCTGTGGCTGCGTTTGGTGGCATAGTCGCCGTTAATAGAGCTGTTGACCGACAGACGGCGGAAGAGGTGAGCAAAACCTTTTACGAAATCGTCATTGCGCCTGAATATGAAGGGGAGGCACTGGCGGTTCTGAAACGCAAGAAGGGCCTGAGAATTCTGAAAGCAGCACTGCCGCCCGCTTATGGCGTTTCACATGAGGGATATCTGGATATACGCCGTGTGCGGGGCGGTTTCCTCGTTCAGAGTTCCGATTCTCTGGCCGAGGACAGCGTCGTTCTGAAGACGGTGACCAAACGGGCGCCCACCGAAGATGAGGTCAAAGACCTGCTCTTTGCCTGGCGCGCGGTGAAGCACATAAAGTCCAACGCCATTTTGCTGGCCAGGGACAAAACGCTGGTCGGCATGGGCGCCGGGCAGCCCAGTCGAATCATCAGCGCCCATATCGCCAGGGAGAAGGCGGGAGAAAAGACAACAGGCAGCGTGCTTGCCTCCGATGCCATGTTTCCTTTCCCTGACGTGGTGGAAGCGGCGGCGGAGGGTGGAGTTACCGCCATCATCCAGCCCGGCGGGTCAATCAGAGATGAAGATTCCATCAAAGCGGCGGATAAATCTAATATCGCCATGGTGTTTACCGGTGAAAGGCATTTCCGGCATTAGAATCGAAGGTGGGAAGTAATATATGGCCGATGCGGTTATCGTGGTGGATATGCTGCGGTGCTTTATGGAGCCGGGGAACCCACTGTACGCGGGGGATAAAGCCCGCGAAATTATCCCCAATGTACAGAAGCTGCTGGAACGAGAACTTGCCCGCGGTTCTAAAATATTTTTCATCTGCGATAACCACGACCCCGACGACCTTGAGTTCCAGATGTTCCCGCCGCACTGCATTACCGGCACTCCAGAGGCAGAAATTATTCCAGAGCTGGTAAAATACCGGGGAGAGATAATCCCCAAAAAACGCTACAGCGGTTTTTTTAACACGGAACTGGAAGCAAAGCTAAAGAAGTTAAAACCTGATAAATTGATTATCTGTGGCGTGCTGACCAATATCTGCGTGATGCATACGGCGGCCGATGCTCGCAATCGTGATTACCGGGTAGAGGTGCCCGTTGATTGCGTGGCCTCGCCGGACGAAAAGGCGCACCAGTTTGCCCTGGAGCACATTGACAAGGTGCTGGGGGCGAAGCTGACCGGCGCTGGAGGGTAGCCAGATGAAAAAACCTGAGTTTAAGCCTGGTGAAGCGGTGCTTTCCGGAGAGACCGCGGACATTTATTTTGCCCGTACCATCGAGATACTGCGCCACGAG
>DASRZK010000042.1:0-2056 GCA_035686505.1 Dehalococcoidales bacterium
ATTCCGTGGTGAGCCGTATCATTTCACTTTGCAAGCGCATCGGTATCGAGCGCAATGTCGCCGTGACCGGCGGTGTGGCGTGGAACAGTGGGCTGGTTAAGATACTGGAAGATGAACTGGGCTTCGGTGTCCTGGTGTCGGAAGAACCGCAACTGGTGGCGGCACTCGGTGCCGCCGTTGTCGCCCAGGAGAGCATCGATAAAGGTACAAGCAGATGATAGTAGCCGGAATAGATATTGGCTCCCGGGCCGCCAAGGCGGTAGTGATGAATGGCGACACCATCACCTCGTCTGTTATCTGCGATACCGGCCCGGAGAGCGTCAAGACCTCGCAAATGACCATGTCCAGGGTATTGGATGGCACCGGCCTTTCGCTTGATGACATTGCATACGTGGTGGCCACGGGCTACGGGAGGGTGCTCGTACCCTTCGCCAATGAGAATATCTCGGAGATAAGCTGCCACGCTCGTGGCATCACCTGGTATTTCCCGGAGGTCAGGACTATTCTGGACATGGGCGGGCAGGACTGCAAGGCAATCAACTGCGATGTCGATGGTCGGGTGACCAACTTCATTATGAATGATAAATGCGCCGGTGGCACCGGACGCTTCCTGGAGATGATTGCCGATGTGCTCAACATCCCGCTGGAGGAAATCGGCGAGGTCGCGCTCGGGGCGAAACAGGCCATTCCCTTCAATACCATCTGTGCTGTCTTCGCCAAGTCGGAAGCCATTGCCTATCTGCGCCGGGGAGTTAGCAAGGCGGACATTCTGGCCGGGCTGAATGAGGCAATCGCCACTCGCTGCCTCAACCTGCTCAAGCGGGTCTCACTGGAAAAAGAATTCACCATTACCGGCGGCATCGCCAAGAACAGGGGGATGGTGGCGCAGTTGGAAGAAAAGGTCGGTCTTGTACCCCTCCTCGGCGAAGACCCGCAGATAATCGGGGCGCTGGGGGCGGCGCTCTTTGCCCGGGACAGGTGTCAGGGCAAGGTCGCAGCCATAGATGCAAAGGTGCAGTATGGTTATGCCGACGGCACGGGAAATTACTTTATCACCGTCGATACCGCTCATTGTGACGGCTGCGGTGAGTGTGTGCCGGCTTGTCCCTCCGGCATCTTCGAGTTAGCCACAGGCGACGGCGGACAACTGAAGGCCAGGGTAAAGGAAGAGGCCAGAAAGAAGCTGGCCATGCTGTGCCCCGGATACGAGGCGTGCCTCAGCAACCTTGAACTGAACTGCCATACGGTATGCCCCGGAGACGCTATAAACCATGCGTGGTGAAGAGGACTAGTCCATCCGCGCGCCACCGTTGACGCTGACCGCTTCTCCGGTGATATTGCGGGAAACATCGGAGCTTAAAAAGAGCACCACGTTGGTGATATCTTCCGGGACCTGAGGCCTCTTCAATGGAATGGTTTCCATTGCCCTTGACCAGACTTCTTCTCTTGGCAAGCCCATGCGTGCCGAGCGAGCATCGAGGATTTTCTCCCACATATCGGTGCGCAGGATACCAGGACAGACAGCATTTACGTTGATATCATACTGCGCCAGTTCTTTGGCGACCCCCTGGGTAAAGCCGATGACGGCAAATTTCGAGGCAGCATAGTGAGACAGGCCGGGCATGCCTTCTTTGCCGGAGCGAGAGGAGATGTTAACGATTTTGCCATATCGGGCGGCCATCATGTGAGGCATCACCGCCTTTATGGTCAGGTACACACTTTTAGCGTTGACTTCAAGTATTCTGTCCCAGTCTGCCTCTTCAACTTCAACCACCCATTTATCCTGAGTGATGCCGGCGGCGTTTACCAGAATATCAATTTTGCCAAATTCTTTCATTGTAGTCGCAATTAAGTTATCGGCATCTGATTTCCTGGTCACATCAGTCTTTACGGCCATGGCTTTGGTGCCACTTTCATAAAGTTTCCTGGCCAGTTCCTGAGCCGCCTCGAGCAGAATGTCTCCAATCACCACGCTGGCTCCTTCCCTGGCAAACCCCTCGACAATGTTCCCGCCAATGCCCCGGGCACCGCCGGTGACGATGGCTACTTTCCCTTT
>DASRZK010000043.1:0-2125 GCA_035686505.1 Dehalococcoidales bacterium
GATGAAATATCGCGTAAGAATTGATTTGAGCTTTGACAGCGAGGCTGATGCCCGCTCATTGATGGACTATGCCAGGGAAGTAAGCGGCAAAGCCGTCAGCATCAACGAAGGCAGGGGCGATGAAGAGATTTCCTTCTGTGACCTGGAGCTCTGCCGCCATGACGAGGGCTTGCCCTGCGCGAAGCTGGAAAGGGTGGAGGTCAAAAAGTCGGGGGTGATAACGTCATGAACCTGACTGACATGAGGGCTATTGTCCGCCGCGACCTCCATGACGAAGATTCCAGCAACTACCGCTGGACCGATGATGAGCTGAACCGGCACATTGCCCGTGCGGTAAAAGACTTATCTGAAAATCTGCCCTGTGAGCAGAAGGCAACCAAGTCTACCACTTCAGGCTCGCGGGAGCTGGATATATCAAGCCTTTCCGAAAGGGTATCGGTGGTGGCTGTTGAGTATCCCGTAGGCCAGTTCCCAAGGCGTTACCAGCGGTTCTCACTGTGGGAAGATACACTGGCCATCCTGAGTGAGGAAATCCCAGACGGCTCCAACGCGTATGTTTACTACGGGAAACTGCACACCCTTGACGCCAGTGGCTCCACCATCCCCGGCCAGTATGAAGACCTGGTTGCTGCCGGTGCCGCTGGCTATGCGGCCGTTGAGTGGGCCATCTTCGCGGTCAATCAGGTGAATGTCGGCGGGGGCGTTACGCCCGGTGAGTTCCTTGCCTGGGGCAGGGAAAGGCTGAGCGATTTCCGGAAGGAATTGAGGCGGCTGGGGAGGAGAAACCGGGTCAGAAACAGCACTCTGTACCGGCCATACTATCCAGCAGTCTCGAAGTCAACTGATTATGGTCCCTGAGGCAGCCATGGCAAAACGAACGAAACGTACTAGAGAAGGCCTGCCCCGCGAGGCATTTGCTATCGTTAGGGACGCGGAGAATCCGGAAACCTGGCGTTTACCGCACCACAAGAGAAGCATTGTACGGGTTCTCAAGGGCGATTTGGATATTGAGCGGACGGTTGACTGGAGTCAGACCGCTGATGCCGTAAGTGCGCTGTCCCCGTTGCACCCTGTTAAAAGAGTGCCTGCCAGTCCGGAAGAGATTCTTGGGGCGGCCATTCATCTCGCTGGACATTATCGAAAAGGAAATAAGTCGCTACCGGATATTCTGGCGGCACTGGTATAAGGAGAAAGAATGCGAAACCTCACGGCAACACTGCTGGCCGTACAGAAAAAGGCTACGACGCCGCCGTACGTCAAAGTGGAGGTCAGCAATAAAAATTCCGGTGTGGTGAGGCTTGACTGGACCAGGCTGTACACCGGTTCCGAGGATGATTATTACCATGCCGTGACCATGCCCGGTGATGGTTCTCTCATACGCATCAGGGCGACTCTGCCCGGTGACTCTCGCAAGCTTTACCGGCAGCGGGTGCCTGACCCCGGCCCGTCAAGCGACTTCAGCCAGTGGACATATACTAATCAGCTCAATGCCGCTGCCGTCGCCTGCGCTTCGCTGGGGGCTGAGGTCTCCATTTGCTGGATAGATGGCGTCAACCGCAAGATACAGCGTATAAAAAGCACCGATTATGGTGTGAGCTGGGGCAGTCCGGAGGTCATTGATTACTGCCCGACAATCAATATCGGTGGCCTGGCGGCGGCCTACAAACCAAACGGTGACCTGGCATTATTCTTTGCTGACCAGGCGACGCTCTACGTTAAAAAGAACGTCAGCGGCCAGTGGCAGCAGCGCTCCAGTTGGAACAAAAGCACCGGTGACCTGTCCGGTATCGCCGCCGTCTATGAAAACGACTGGAACCTGCTCATCACCGGCAAAGATTCGTCGGGCAATTTCAAAGTGTGGTCGCTCATTTACGGCGATGGCGGTGATGTCTCAGCAGGAAGCTGGTCGACTTTAAAGGAACTGGCCTCAGCGCCATCGGGCGGTGAATTTGAGTACCTTCAGCCATTTCTGGATAAACTGGATGTTTACCGTTGTTTCTTTGTGGAGAAGTTTACTGGCAGCCAGTCGTACAACCGTCCTTTCTGGTCGCATACGGTACTGGACGCCGAGTTCATCGATAATCTGTGGCGGGAACCGGTGCCGTTCAATCTGTCATCGGCATAC
>DASRZK010000044.1:0-3978 GCA_035686505.1 Dehalococcoidales bacterium
TACGGACGAGGCCGCTTTCATCCCGCCAGCAAGCTGGCGGGTATTCAGCGGAGACTTTTATAAAATGAGACAGGACTGCAGGAGGAAAAAATGCCCAAGGTTTTTATCAGCCGGAGGATAGGCCCGGAAGCAGTGGCTCTACTGAAAAAACACGCCGAGGTCGATGTCTGGTTAAAGGAAGAGGCACCCAGCCGCGAAGAGGTCTTTAAGCGCATCGCCGATGCCGACGGAGCACTCTGCTGGCTGGATAGAGTCGACGGTGAGTTTCTGGACCATGCGCCCAGGCTCAAGGTAATCGCCCACCGCGCCATTGGCTTTGATACCGTAGATGTTGAAGAGTGCGCCCGGAGAGGCGTCCGCGTAAGCAACGCGCCGAGCGGTGTTCAGGACAGCACCGCCGATTTTGCCATGGCCCTGCTGCTGGCCTCGGCGCGGCAGCTCGTGGAAGCGGTCAACCTGACCGCCAGAGGAGGCTGGGAAAAATGGGACCCCATGGGCTGTCCGTTTCTTGGCCTTGATATTTACGGCAAGACGCTGGGCATCGTTGGCCTGGGCAGAATCGGCGCAGAAGTTGCCAAGCGGGCGCGCGGCTTTGACATGAAGATTATCTACTATGACATCGTGCGCAGTCCGCATGAAAAAGAAGTCGGTGCCGAATATATCCCGGACCTGCACAAAATGCTGGGCATGGCGGACTATGTCACCATTCACGTGCCCCTTAATAAAGAAACCAGGCACCTGATTGGGGCCAGGGAACTCGCCGCTATGAAGCCTGCAGCGATACTGGTCAATACCGCCCGCGGAGGACTGGTTGACCCGAAGGCGCTCTATGAAGCCCTGAAGAGCAAAAAGATACATGCCGCCGCCATTGACGTTACCGAAGTAGAGCCAATCGCACCCGATGACCCGCTATTAACGCTGGACAATATCATCATTGCACCACACATTGCTGGAGGCTCGGTGACTTCCCGCCTGAAGATGGACCTGATGGCAGCGGAAAACGTCATTGCGGCACTGGCAGGCAAACCAATGCCCAGCTGCGTCAACTGTCATTTAATAAAATAGGTGGATTATGGTGGTAAGGTTGTTGTGGTGAGCAAGGTAGGAATAATCGCCAATCCGGCTTCCGGTAAGGATATCAGGCGGCTGGTCGCCTATGCCAGTATCATGGACAACAACGAAAAGACCAACCAGCTGCGCCGGATTATCATGGGCGTTGACGCCACCGGAGTTGATGAAATCCTGATTATGCCCGATTACTACGGGCTCGGGCAGAGGGCGCTGGACGGCATCGGGAGAAAGAAACTGACCGCCAGGGTATCCGTAATTGATATGCCGCTCAGCTATACCAGCGAGGATTCCACCCGGGCTGCGGGGCTTATGGGGGAACAGGAGGTGGGGTGCATTGTTACTCTGGGTGGAGACGGCACCAACCGGGATGTAGCCAAAAAAAGCGGCCGCATTCCACTGGTACCGATTTCTACCGGCACCAATAATGTCTTCCCGGTGATGGTGGAGGCCACCACCGCCGGCCTGGCCGCTGGTATCACCGCCCTGAAGCTGATTGATGGCAAAGATATTATTAAAACGCAGAAACGTCTCGCCATCATCCAGAACGGACGGGAAATTGACATGGCCCTGATTGACGCGGTAGTGTTAAATCAGCTATTCGTCGGTGCCCGGGCCATCTGGGAGCTATCAGAGGTCAGGCAGATAATCTGTACCAGAGCGGAACCAACCAATCTGGGCATGACGGCCATCGGGGGAAACCTCTGCCCTGTCGGGCCTGACGATGCTCGGGGAATGTACTTGAGGCTGGGCAACGGCCACCTTAAGATAAAAGCCGCCGTGTTGCCCGGCGTTGTCCGAGAGGTTGGCATCGCTGAATGGAAGCTGCTTGAACCAGGCGAGGAAGTTGAGGTAAATTTGAAGCCCTCGGTTATCGCGCTGGATGGAGAAAGAGAAATCACGGTCAAGGATACTGACCAGACCAAAATAAAACTTCAACCTGATGGTCCTCGGGTAGTTGACATCGAAAAAACCATCCGTGCCGCGGTGGCACAGGGCTTTTTCCGAAAATAAGCTATGGGAGAGGAAAGAGATGGCTACAGAAATTAAAATACCGCGTGTTGGCATGGCCGTAGCCGATGCCACCATCATTGAATGGCCGTTCAAGGAAGGAGACCGGGTGGAAGAACGCCAGATAGTGGTGGTTATCGAGACGGAGAAGGTCAGGACCGATGTTGAATCTCCGGTCAGCGGCTTCCTCCATATCATGATGAATGAGGGGGAGACCGCTCCCACCGGGCAGGTTATCGGCATGCTCGCGGAAAGCAAAGAGGAACTGGCCAGGATACAGAAAGAGACACCCGCGGGAAAGCCAGTCGAAGCGGCGAAAGAAGTCGAGCCGGCGGCCGCTGAGGCTTCAGAAGCCGAGGCAACACCAGCCAAAGAAGCAGTCCCCGCAGCCGGAGAAGAAGGACACGTCCGCATCTCGCCGGTAGCCCGGAAGCTGGCCGAGGAACATGCCATTGACATCACCCGAGTGGCGGGCACAGGGCCGGGCGGCAGAATTGTCCGCGAGGACATTGAAAAAGCAATCGCCACCAGAGAGGCGGCACCAGCATCGGCCGCAGCCGCGGCACCGGTGGCAGCCGTCGGAGAAAGAAAGGTCAAGCAAACCATACCGCTCTCCGGGATGCGGGGCACCATCGCCGAGCGTATGCATCACAGCCTCTCTGTCTCAGCCCAGCTAACCACAATGGGTGAAATCGATATGGGCGAGATTGCCAGGCTACGCAACAACCTGGTAGCACAGGAAAGCACCCTCGGTACGCGCATTACCTACACTGACATTCTCGTCTTTGCCATCGCCCGCATACTCCGCGACCACCCTAAAATCAACGCCAGCATTGTCGATAAAGAGATTAAAGTCTGGGAAGATATCAATATGGGCGTGGCGACCGCCCTGGAAGACGGGCTCATCGTCCCGGTGGTGAAGAATGCCGACCGAAAGCCGCTGGTGGAGATAAGCAAGGAGATAAAGACACTGGTCGAGAAGGCAAGAGGGAACAAGCTGAGCGGTGATGATATCAGAGGGGGCACCTTTACGCTGACCAACCTGGGCGCACTTGGCAGCGGCTGGACCTTTGAGACCGCCATCATTAACCAGCCGGAATCGGCCATCCTGCGCGTCGGGGCGATTACCGAGCGAGCCGTAATCAGAGACGGACAAATCGTCGCCAGACCAATCATGACCTACAGCCTGACCTATGACCACCGGGTTATCGACGGCGCTGCGGCGGCCAGGTTTTTAACCAGCCTGCTCAGTGCCCTGGAAAACCCGGCGCTGCTTTTAGCCTGATTAAATAGCTATATTTTCAGGAGGGGTAAAGCCAAATGGAAAACATGAAAGAAGTCGTTCGAGAATTTGACGCCAGCATAGCACGCTGGCAAAAGGAGTGGCCCCAGCAAAGGCAAGGTTTTGCCGCGCTGTCCCAGGCCGCCAAAGCGCCGGGGGCGCTGGAACAGAAATACAAATACCTTATTGCCGTGGGCATCGCTGTTGGCGAGCACTGCCACTGGTGCATCGCGGCCAACGTGAAGAGCGCCCTAGCCCACGGCGCCACCAAGGAGCAGGTTATGGAGGCCGGCTGGGTGGCGGTGCAGATGGGTGGCGGGCCGTCTCTGGCCTATTTGCAGCTGGTGCAACAGGCGGTTGACGACCTGGCAGCGTAACGCTGACCAAAGCCGAATCAGCTATATATTTTTTCCGGAGGTATTTAGTGGAAGAGAGAGAGCTGGTCATTATAGGTGGCGGACCGGCAGGTTATGTGGCCGCCATCAGGGCGGCGCAGCTTGGCGGACAGGCCACCGTCATTGAGATGGACGCGCTGGGCGGTACCTGCCTCAACCGGGGGTGCGTGCCGTCGAAAACCCTGCTTTACAGTGCCGAACTTTACGAAACGATGAAGAAAT
>DASRZK010000045.1:0-5601 GCA_035686505.1 Dehalococcoidales bacterium
GGCTCAGATTCTCCTTGTAAGCTACGCTAATATTTAGGTTTATAAAAGTCTCCGCTGAATACCCCCCAGCTTGCTGGGGGGATGAAAGCGGTCCCGTTCGTAACCCGGTGTGGGGTGGCTCCTTTCCCCGTAATGCCCCACAGCTTGCTGTGGGGTTCTTTACTTTGCCCAGATCCCTAGTCCCGCTTTTCTGGCTGTTGCTTCCAGTTCCTCAAAATAGCCCTGATATTTAGTATCCGGAGGATAGGACTTGGCCTCAGCCAGGCCCAGTCTCACCAGCTCCGCGTTGACGAATATATCATCGACATAGACGTAGCGCAGTAGGCGACCGTACCGGTCTGTTTCGGACACGTCGCATTCTAGACGAATCTCCTTGCCCTCGACAAGCTCACGGTTCACCTGCCATGCTTCCAGTTCATATGCTTCCAGTGTGGGGCGTATTTCCGGGGTATCGATGCCGATATACCTGACCCGATAATTTCCCTCAACGACGATGGTATCACCGTCGGTGACCTGAATAACTGTCGCCGTCGCTGGTGGTGGTATGCAGCCAGCGAAACCGATGAGGAAGATAAGAATAACGGAAAGCCAGAATCTGCCCATTATTTTATCTGGATATTGGCGTAGCGTTCCCACTCGCTGTAAACGCAGCCGCAGTACTGCTGGCGGTAGAGGTCAAGCGGTTTGGTCAAGTGACGGCTGTCCGAATATCTTTTACGGAGGTCCGCGTAGAGGAATTCAATGCCTGTTTCCTCCGCAATGCTGGCTCCGATTTCGCGTATCAGGTCGTGTTTCTGGTGGGGGCTGATGAGCAGTGTGGTGGTGAAAGCGCCGAAGTTCTTTTCACGAGCACCATCAGCGGTTCGGGAGAGGCGCATCTGAAAGCAGTGGCGGCAGCGTTCGCCTTCATGCCCGACCACCTGGCGGAAGTAATCGATGATTTCGTAGCCCTCACTGATAATCAGGGGAACCTTTAATTGAGTTGTCAGTGCTTTCATTGCCTCAAGACGCTGCTGGTGTTCCATATAGGGATGGATATTCGGGTTATACCAGAAGGCACTGACATCATATCCCTGCTCCCGCCAGTGATTGACGGTGTAGGCGGCGCAGTGTGCGCAGCAGGCATGAATGAGCACTGATTTCATCCTGGTTATAATTGTACAACGATGGGAATGTGAGGTGCAAAATCTGCTGCGTAACCACATGCGTTTTTCATAAGTGGTTGAAAAATGCTAGAATAGGGTAAATTTGTTCAGGAGGCGTAAATTGTTTTACGAAGTAGAGTATCCACAGCCCGAGCCCGGGCAGAAGCAGATTTCAGCCCTGGTGGTGCTAAATCCGGCGGAGTCAAGGAGGCTGCTGGCGAAAGCCACGGTGGCGTTGCCCGAGGTGCAGAACGCTTATAAAAACGGCATGATCATCATCGGACGCGGTATCACCAATGCCTTCGTCAGCGAAGAGCTCTTCGGGATAAAGATTGAGAATAAGTCCAACCAGACGGCGGGACTCGTCTGCGGTGGCATAACCAACGCCAATCCCGGAGCACCACCCTGCACCTGGCACGTTGTCTGCAAGGGCAAGGTGGTGGAGGGAGCTGATTCCAATGTGGAAATCCTCGATTTTGGCCCGGACGATGTCTTCATCAAGGGAGGCAATGCCATCGATATGGAGGGCAATGCCGGTATCTTCGCCGCTGGTGCGAAAGGTGGGACCATCGGCATGTGCTGGCCTATCGTGACGGCGCGTGGCTCACATCTCGTCATGCCGATAGGACTGGAGAAGATGGTACCGTCGGTGATTGAAGCGGCCAAACACACCGGGCACTATTATTTTAAATACAGTATGGGACTGCCGGCCAAGCTGATGCCGGTGGTGCTGGGTAAGGTGCTTACCGAAATTCAGGCAATCGGTGTAATGACCGGTGCCAGGGCATACCACATCGGCTCCGGCGGAGTCGGTGGTTCCGAGGGGGCGGTGGTGCTGGCGCTGGAAGGCGATGAGAAACGGGTGGAGAAGGCCTTTGAGCTGGTTAAGTCGATTAAAGGAGAGCCGCCGGTAACTCCGCCAGATCAATTCCGGATCAGTTCCGCCAAGGACTATAACTACGATGCCAGTGCGCAGTTTGCAACCCTGGGAGGCGTGTAAACTGGTCGCTCCAGTCGGCTCTCTAAATGATGCATAAGAGGCGAATGGGTTACCACAGGGTTCTCTGGGGAGGTTTCTCTTTATTATAAGGCAGGCCGAGGTGCTGGTAGGCCAGATGAGTGGCGGTTCGGCCGCGGGGAGTGCGCTCCAGAAAGGCCAGTTGCAGCAGGTAGGGCTCATAGACGTCCATGATGGTATCTGATTCCTCGCTGATGGCGGCGGCCAGGGTCTCAAGTCCGACCGGGCCGCCGTTAAATTTTTCCACAATCGTTAGCAGCAGCTTGTGGTCGATTTCATCAAGGCCGATGGAATCGATTTCAAGCTTGGCCAGTGCTTCGACGGCTGCCGCGTGGGTGGCCACGCCATCGCCTTTGACCTGGGCGTAGTCTCTGACCCGTTTGAGCAGTCGGTTGGCCACGCGCGGCGTACCCCTGGCGCGACGAGCGATCTCTTTCAGCCCTTCACCTTCCGCCTCAATCTGCAGGATGCGGGCGGAACGTTGCAGGATTGACTCTATTGATTTCTGGTCATAAAAATCAAGTCGGTAGACAGCGCCAAAGCGGTCGCGGAGGGGCGGACTAAGCAGGGCAAAACGGGTGGTAGCACCGATAAATGTGAAATCAGGCAGGTTGAGCCGCAGGCTCCTGGCGCCGGGCCCCTTGCCGATGATAATATCGAGGGCAAAGTCTTCCATTGCCGGGTAAAGGATTTCCTCAACAGCGCGGTTGAGGCGGTGGATTTCATCGATGAAGAGGGTATCCTGGTCGTGCAGGTTGGTCAGTATAGCCGCGAGGTCACCAATGCGTTCAATAGCTGGCCCTGAGGTAACCCTGATGTTCACCCCCATTTCAGCAGCGATGATGTGGGCAAGGGTTGTCTTTCCCAGGCCGGGTGGTCCGTAAAGCAGCACGTGGTCGAGTGCTTCACCTCTACCTTTCGCGGCCTCGATGGCGATACTCAGGTTCTCTTTGATTTTTTCCTGGCCGACGAAATCATCAAGGCGGCGCGGCCGAAGGCCGGTGTCAAGGGGAGCATCTTCAGCACTGGGTTTACCTGATATGATACGAGCTATTTAAATCTCACCCCCCGTTAATCCTCTGACTTCAGCCCATCATCTTCACTGTCCAGCTGGCCTGTTTCCTCTTCCGTGTTTGCCAGGCTGGAAGTTTCCAGATTATCTTTATCAAGCAACTGGTTCAAGAGCTCTTCTGGCGACTCGGCGCCCATCGGGCCTGGTGTTTCTTCATTCTCCTCGCCAAATGACAGGCCCGGTACTGCCTCCGATTTTTCTGACAGTGCGGCCAGAGCCTTTTCCAGTGGCGGGTTATAGGCCGGAATCAATTTCCCGATGATGACGTTTTCCTTGAGTCCGACCAGCCGGTCTATTTTACCGTAGACCGCCGCTTCGGTGAGTACTCGGGTTGTTTCCTGGAAGGAAGCCGCAGCCAGCCAGCTATCGTTGTTCAATGAGGCCCTCGTTATGCCCAGCAGCACCGTGTGGGCTGTGGCCGGTTCACCGCCTTCGGCCAGGACTTTCGCGTTGATGTCCTCATAGGCATACTTGCCTACCAGCTCATCCGGCACCAAATCGGTATCACCCGCGGAATCAATGCGCACTTTCGTCAGCATCTGATGGGCGATAATCTCGATGTGCCTGTCGTTTATGTTTACACCCTGAGAGCGGTACACTTTCTGTACTTCATCAACCAGGTATTGCTGTACCGCCTCACGACCGAGAATGCGCAGGATGTCCTGAGGGTTCACCGAGCCATCGGTAAGTTGCTGCCCGGCGTGTATCTCCTCTCCGGACTGGACTCTGATACCGGCCGTGGTAGGGATAGCATACTCCCGTTCCTCCCTATCTTCATAGCTGATAAATAGCTGACCTTTTTTAACGCTGACCTCGCCGGCTATGTGCGCCACGATGGACGGAGTTTCTTTGGAGATTTCCTTGGTTTTGCCTTTGGTTTTCTTGGCAGCAGTTGGAGTTGCGAGCACCGTGCCAATATCCACCCGCTGTCCATCATTTACCATTACCTGCCATCGGGCAGGCAGGGCATATTCGTCACGGTAGGTCTCAGAGCTGGTAATCTTGATTCTCCTGCCTTCCTCATCCTGAACGACCTCGGCTAAACCGTCTATTTCGGAGATAATGGCTTGACCTTTGGGAGCTCTGGCTTCAAATAGCTCTTCTACCCTGGGCAGACCGCTGGTGATGTCTAGTCCGGCCACGCCGCCGGTGTGGAAGGTGCGCAGGGTCAACTGTGTGCCCGGCTCACCAATACTCTGGGCAGCTATGATTCCCGCGGCAGTATGGAGTTCAACCAGTCTGCCGTGGGACAGGTCCCTCCCGTAGCACATCTGGCAGGTACCCCGTTTGGACTGGCAGGAGAGGGGCGACCTGATGTGCACCCGGTTAACTCCGGCATCAATGATTTCCGCCGCCTTCTGCTCATCTATCTCCTCGTTGCGGTCAACGATGACCTCCCCTGTTTTTGGATGGACTATCTGGCTTGCCGCCATTCGGCCGCTGGTACGCTCGGTAAACGAAGGAAGCAGCGTTTTTTCTTTCGGCTCCGATACCCAGATACCATCCACGGTTCCGCAGTCCTCTTCAAAAACAATGACGTCCTGGGCCACGTCAATAAGTCGCCTGGTGAGGTAACCACTATCCGAGGTCCTCAGTGCCGTATCGGCCAGACCCTTGCGTGCACCGTGCGTGGAGATAAAATATTCCAGAACAGTATGTCCTTCGCGAAGGCTGGATTTTATGGGGAAGTCGATGATTTTACCGGAAGGGTCGGTCATCAGACCGCGCATGCCAGCCATCTGGGTAATCTGGGAGATATTACCTTTGGCCCCGGAAGTGGCCATCATATAGATACCACCGTAGCGGTCAAGGGTATCCGAGATGGTACTGGTAATACGGTCCATGGTTTCCATCCAGACACCCACGACGCTGTTATATCGCTCGCCCTCGGTTATCAGCCCACGGTTATACTGGTTGTCGATGATGGATATCCTCTCCTCCGCTTCCTCGAGCATCTTGGCCTTGCTTTCTGGCACCTCAATATCGTTCATGGCAATGGTGATGCCGGACTTGGTGGCGTAATGGAAGCCCAGCTGCTTGATGCTGTCAAGGACTCTGGCGGTGTCTTCATTCTTGAGTATCCGGCAGCACTCTGAGACAATATGCTTGAGTCCAGACCGGTCGATTATCCTGTTCTGGAAGCCAAGCTCAGAGGGGAGAACTTCATTGAACATGATGCGTCCCACGGTGGTCTCAATTTCCTGGCCGTCTTTGCGCTGGTCTCTGACCAGGATTTTAGCCCGGAGGTCGATATTGCCCAGCTCGTAGGCAAGTCTGGCTTCATCAAAGCTACCAAATCGTCTGCCTTCTCCCTTGGCGCCGGGTCTTTCCGTGGTAAGGTAGTAGCAGCCAAAGACTATGTCAAG
>DASRZK010000046.1:0-4717 GCA_035686505.1 Dehalococcoidales bacterium
TTGCGACCCTCTTCGGTCTTAAATTCGGGACAGCGGGAACTGCCCAACACGGTACCGCCCTGCTGGATAATGCCACCTACATCACGGGCACCCATTGTGGCCATGTTGTTGTTAAGGGGGCCGGAATATCCGTTTCGGATACCCATAACCTCCCAGCCTTTACTGAGCCCGGTGCGCACCACGGCACGTATGGCGGCATTCATGCCGGGAGCGTCACCACCACTGGTCAAAACGCCAATCCGTTTCATTTTTCCTCCCTGGCAACTTATGTAGTCGAAGCCGCCACGCTTCTCATTGCCGTTCTCTGCCGGTTTAGCCTGATGAAGAAATATCGATGCTAAAGGGAAATATGTTTTTTGAGCAGCTCGATATTAGACGGGTCAGGCGCGATTTCCCCCCTCTCTACCTTGAGAGTCAGGTCAACAAGCGCCTGGTTCATGGGTGTGGGCACACCATTTTCCCTGCCTTTTCTGACCACCTCTCCATTGAGAAATTCTACTTCCGTTCGCCTCTTTTTTATTATATCCTGCAGGAGTGACGGGCGCTGCGGCGTACCAACTTTCTTTGTCAACTCGTCTGCTGGAAGAAACATGCTGCTCCAGATTACGGCCATCTTCTCCTTTAATTTTTGCACGCTTTCCATGGTCGTCGCTTCGGCGAACTCCGCCGCCGGCACTTTCCACACCGGCTCGATGTTCACACCAGAAGCCTGACCGACCCGCGCGACCTCTCCCCCGATAATAATCCTGACGAGGTTTGACGTATCCTTTTGCGTTTCGTTCAGGGAGACGATTGATGGGCCGATGACGCCAGCCATAGCATTGGACATGCAGTTTATGGCCAGCTTGGACCAGCGCATTCCCCAGATATTGGTGGTGGCTTGACTCGGGCCCACCGCGCTGAGTAAGTCAACCACCTCTTTAACGCGATTTGATACCAGGCCGGAGAGCTCACCAACGGTAAAACAGTTCCTGTCCAGGGGGTCGTGGCGGAGGACATGGCCCGGCTCGTAGACACCGGCGCTGAGAGTGGTCACGCAGCCCACGGTGCGGGTGAAACCAACTACGCTGGCCACTACCTCGTCATTCAGCGCATTCTGAGTCGGCAGGATGAAACCCGTTGGCTTCAGATAAGGCGAAATCAGGTATGCGGACCATCGTGTGTCGTAGGACTTTACCGACAGAAAGACGATATCAAAAGGCTCCTTAACTCCGCTCACGTCGCTGAGGTGAAGCGCCTTGGCCGGCACGGTGAACTCACCGTTGAGGTCGGTCATTTTAAGCCCATCACTGCGGATTTTCTCTATGTGCGCTGCCCACTGGTCTATCAGGGTAACATCGTGGCCGCCTCTTGTCAGATACGCACCTGTGGTCCCACCTATTGCTCCCACCCCCAGAATCGCGATTTTTTTCTTCATGCATTTACCTCCTAGCTATAAATAGTTTAAATTATTAGTAAACTGATGTTGCAAGCAGTAAAATAGTATAGCGCAAAGAGATAAGATGAAACAAATTGTGAAACGGCAAAAATATTATATTTATCTGGGAGGTATACTTAATGGGCGAACAGAAATCGCTTTATCCGTCCCTGAATACGCCAGCGGTGCTCGTTGACATGGCTACGCTTGAGGCCAACATCAAGAGGATGTCTCTGCTGGCGAGAGAGGCGGGGTTGGAACTCAGGCCGCACGCCAAGATTCATGAGAATGCATCAATAGCCAGGAAACAGATTGTAGCCGGTGCCTGTGGCGTGGAGGTGGGTGTTGTGGAACAGGCGGAGGCCATGGCCGAGCAGGGAATCGACAATACCCTCATCGCTCACCCCGCCTATTATGGCGGGGCTAAGGGGGAGATACTAAAAAAACTGCTGGGGAGAGCGGGGTTGAAACTGGCCCTTGTCGTTGACATGCTGGAGCAGGCTGAAATTGTATCGCAGCTGGCTCAAGCCATAGGCAGGCAGGCACGTGTGCTGATAAAGATTGACCTGGGCAGGAGTTCCCGGTTTGGTGTGCCACCCGGCCAGCCCGTGCTGGACTTCGCGCTACAGCTCCGCAAGCTGCCAGGCGTCGAACTCGCTGGTATCTACGCACATGAAATGGGGGTGAAACCGACGCCTGAGGGTAAAGATGAGGTAGCCCTGGAAGCCGCCGAGATAATGACTCAGAACGCCAGGATGCTGAGAAGTAACGGCATAGAGATAGAGCATGTTTCCGTTGGCGCTTCTTCTACTTTCCCCTCCACGTGCCGTTTCTGCAAGGAAGGCAAGTTCCCCGAATTAACCGAGGTTCATCCCGGGGCATTCGCCATCGGTGATATCCGATATACGAGGTCGGGCGGCAACACGCGGGAAGCCTGCGCCGTCACGGTGTTGACCACTGTGATGAGCACATCGCGTCCAGATGGGGCGATAACCGATGCCGGCTACAAAACGTTTGGCGGTGACTCTCTTATTGACCATAGAGACAGCCCGGATTTCTGGTGGCAGGGCAGGCCGAGTTTCGGCTCAGTCCAGGGTCGTCCCGACCTATGGTTCGGACGCATCTCCGCTGAGACCGGCTATCTTTACTACAAAGAGACCGGGGGAAAGTTATACCTGGGTGAGCGTCTGGAAATCGTGCCCAATAACGCCACCCTGGTCATCAACATACACGACCAGATATACGGCGTGAGAAACGGTGCCGTTGAGGAAATTATACCGGTGACCGGTCGGGGACGCGGCAACTAACCCCGATTGCTACCGGGCAGACGGATGGACGGTGAGGGTGCCCTGGGCAAACCCACCATCAACCTTGATATATTCACCGGTAATAAAATCCGATGCTTTGCTGGCCAGGAATACCACAGCGCCGGCAAAGTCAGCCGGCACGCCCCAGCGACCAGCCGGCGTTCGGTCGAGCACAAAATCGTCCAGGCCGGGGAAGTCTTTACGCGCAGATATGGTCAGGGGTGTGTCAATCCACCCGGGCAGGATGGCATTAACCTGGATGTTGTCTTTAGCCCAGGCGAGTGCCAGCGTGTATGTCATCTGAACCATTCCCGCCTTGCTGCAGGCATAGCATAGAACCTTGGCCAGACCGAAAAGGGAAGTCATGGAACCGATGTTGATAATTTTTCCGCCACCTGATTTTTTCATGGTTGGATAAACCGCTTTGGCGCAGAGGAAAGCGCCGCGCAGGTTTATACCCAGAATCCAGTCCCATTCCTCAACGGTATATTCCTCGGGCATGTGGCGGATATTGACGCCAGCGTTATTGACCAGAGCGTTGATTTGCCCGAACTCGTCGAGCACCTGCTTCACCCCGTCCTGAATGCTTTCTTCCTGCCCCACATCCACCGTCAGGCCCAGCGCTCTTACCCCAAATCTCTTCTTGATGTCATTTACTGCTTTCGCGGTCTTTTCTTCATTGCGGGCGAAAATAACAATGTCGCTCCCGGCTGATGCCAGGCCGTCGGCAATCCCCTTGCCGATACCGCCATTGCCGCCGGTGACAATGGCCACTTTTCCGCGCAGGTCAAATAAGTTATTCATCGCTTGTTCCCTCCCTGGTTTCGCTTTCTAATGATGATAACTATTATAAAAATTATTTACAATGGTATACCGGCCTTGCGAACGGGACATGCCGCACCTTCTCATTCCTTACCAGCTTGAGACCCGGACTATTTCTGTACGGTATGCTCCGTGGCCATCACTTCAAAAATCCGGACGCTTGGCTTTTCTTTAAGCAGTGGTTCGATGCGTTCGTACAGCTTCACCCTGGTTTCCGAGCCAGCCCATCGTTCCCAGTCCTCAATGTTCTGCCAGGTACTGAGCACCGCGATATTGGCCCTGTCTCTGGTGTTGACGAGCGTTTCGCCGCCGATATAGCCCGGGAAGTGGGTTATGGCGGCTACCCTGAGCTCGACCAGCGGGGAAGACAGGTCTTCACCAGCTTTTACTTTACGCTCTATCATTACTCTTATCATTTTTAAACCTCCTCGGTTTAGGTTCTCTTATACTGTCGGGAATTTAAATTATAGACCGTTTTTTATATTTGTCAATACTGAAAACCAGAAAAATTTACCCTGTTTTATTATACTTTTATATGGGCAGCCTTAATCTTGAGTCGATTCCAAAGACGACTTCTATTACTGTTTAACGCAGTTATTGTTTGGTGGGTAAAATCAGGGTTACGGAGCTTAAAAAGAACCCCAGAACACTAATTTTAGGTATTGGAAATCTCATTCTCAGGGATGATAGGGTAGGTTACTTTTTAATTCAGATACTACGCAGCCGTGTCTCGAGCCCCGGGAGCTTCAGGAAACAACGGCGATAGCTTCTATCTCCACAAGGAGCTCCGGCAGTATCAGCCTGGAGACTTCGACGCCGGTACTTGCGGGCATGGGGGGACTGAAGTAGCGAGCCCTGATTTCCCTGAATTTAATGATATTATCCATATCTGTTACATAAACGTTTATCTTGACCACGTCTTTCAGGGAAGCCCCCGCCGCCTCAAGGACGAGCTTGATGTTTTCAAATGTTTTAATTGTCTGAGCTTCAAAACCACCCTCCACGATATTTCTCTGCTTATCGAAGCCTACCATGCCGGCGAGGTATATAGTATTATCCACTTTAACCGCGTGTGACCAGCCCATAGGCTCAAATATTCCCTTCGGTGAGATAGATTCTTTTTTCATTGTTTCGCCTCCTTTTTCTCCTTGTAACTGTAACTTATTTTTGA
>DASRZK010000047.1:0-4172 GCA_035686505.1 Dehalococcoidales bacterium
GGTAGCTTATATTATTATGGCGTTGCCACTAATATCACCCTGATTTTTCGATATATCTTCCAGTGAGGTTAGATGATGCAAGGTACACATTCCCGTCGGCCGATTGAGCGGAACATCGCCATGGAGCTGGTACGCGCCACCGAGGCGGCGGCCATGGCGGCGGCCCGCTATCTGGGCAGGGGCAATAAGGAACTGGTGGACCAGGCAGCCGTGGATGCCATGCGCCTTGCTCTGGGCCATGTCAGTATGGATGGTATCGTGGTCATTGGTGAGGGAGAGAAGGACGAAGCGCCAATGCTATATATTGGCGAGCATATTGGCGACGGTTCAGAGTTAAAGGTGGACATCGCGGTTGACCCGGTTGACGGCACCACACTGGTGGCCAATGGCCTTCCCGGGGCCATCTCGGCTGTGGCACTTTCGGCACGGGGCACCATCAACTGTCCGAGGCAGTTTGTCTACATGGATAAAATCGCCACCGGCCCGGAGGCCAAAGACGTAGTCGATATTAATGCGCCGGTTGCAGAAAACCTGAAAAACATCGCCAGAGCTAAAAAAAGAAACGTATCCGACCTGACAGTGGTAGTTCTGGATAGGCCGCGCCACGAGCAACTGCTTTCTGAAATCAGGAGCGCCGGCGCACGGGTGAAGCTGATACCGGCCGGCGACCTGGCGGCGGGCATTCAGGCAGCTCTGCCCGAGACGGGGCTGGATGTCCTCCTGGGTATCGGCGGCACGCCCGAGGGCGTACTCACCGCCGCAGCGATACAGTGTATTGGCGGCACGATTCAATGCAAAGCCTGGCCACGAGATGACAGGGAGCGAGATGCGGCGCTGAAAGCAGGCATAAACCTTGACAAGGTCTATTATACCGACGACCTGATAAACAGTGATGACGTGTTTTTCGCCGCCACCGGGGTCAGCACCGGTGAGTTACTGGAGGGCGTACGGTACTTCAGTGGCGGAGCCGCGACCCAGTCTCTGGCCATGCGCTCAAGTTCCGGCACCGTCCGCTGGGTTGACGCCCATCACAACTTCGACCGACTGGACAAGCTAAGGTCTCTCGATCTCCCTTAAAGAACGCCTCCGCTGAAGCTACGCCAGATTGGGCGAATCATCTAGCTACGTACTTTTTCACCAGGCCTACGGTATCAACCACATTCAGTTTCTGAAAGAGCTGGGTAAAGCGCTCTTCCAACGCTTTACTAATCCCTTTCAGGTTTTCTGACGGAATGCTCCACGTTTCTTTCTTGAAATCGCCAAAAGCTTTCTTGCGCGTTTTATACAGGAACTGCTCCTCAGTATCGCCCGACTTTCTCTCGTCGCTGTACTGTTCGAGCAGATGTCTGCTAATTTTCTGCATTAATTCCTGTGGGAAATAGGGACTGTCGTAAATGATATTTTGAAACCCGGTGGCCAGATGGACCTCCGCAGTGCCAACCTCCGGAAACAGATGAAAAGCCTCATCGGGGAGTGTTGAGGCGCCGTGCTGCACGGCACCACCCATGCCATATTCCTCACAGGCGATCTTGGAAAGCTCCTTCAAAGTATCAAAGTCGAGCTCTACGCTGGCAATTGCCCCGTCGGGCAGGACTACCCCACCATGTGTCGTCCCGGTCTGCACGCTGATTTTGGAGATTCCCTTGATGTCCGGCCCCGTATGGGCACGATACCCGCTCATAAAAGCCCTTAGGTCCTCCACCGTGCTGTTCTGTTTGCCAACTTCCCCGATTTCACCACCAACTGATATCGTAACAGCTTCCGGCTCAATGCTGCGGATGAACCTGGTCATCTCCGCGGTGGCACGGCAGTTCTCCTCCTGCTGCTGCTCCAGGCTCTCCCGGTCAATATCAACAAGGGTGGAGGCATCAATATCAATATTATAGAAGCCCGCGCTTACCGCCTCCTGTATCAACGCCTTCATGCCCTCTATTTCCTGTTTGGGGTCGGCGCGGTATCTCTTTTGGTTCATCTGAAAATGGTCGCCCTGTATGAAAACAGGGCCCTGAAACCCCTCCTTGATGGCCGCTGCCAGGACGCAGGTGGCATATTCCACCGGCTTCTGCTTGGTGTAGCCCATCTCGGAGCGGGCAATCTCAAAGATAAAGGCACCGACCTTGTGTTTCAGCGCAGTACGAAAGACGGCCCGCGCCACCTGGTAGGTCATGCCCCGGATGTTTATCGCCGGGACGGTTTTATTATGATAAGCCCCTTTCCCGGCGGCCTCATAAAGGCCCTGGATGCTTGCCGGATAGATACCATGACTTGCTGCCAGTTCCCGAATCTGCCGTCGGCTTTCCTCCCTGACCTGCTCATCAACACCAAAAACCGCCTGTTCCACAAGGCCATCAATTCTATCACCGGTTAATGGCTTGCTCATTATTATTCTCACCTCATCCTTTATGCCTGAAAATTGTCCGGCGTCCGCTGTACCGCTCTATATCATAGTGTTTTTCGACGTCCACGTGGCTCGTTCGACCTATTACCCTTTCCATCGGACAACTTGTAAGCTCACCGCTCCGGTAACATACCATCTTGCCGAAATCCCCGAGCATGACCAGGTCAACCGCAGCAATGCCAAAATACCGTCCCATTCGACGGTCGTAGGCACAGGGCGCGCCGCCACGTTGCAGATGGCTCAGCACCACGTTCCTAGTCTCCACGCCAGTACCTCTATAGATTTCCCTGGCCAGAAAATCGCCAATGCCACCCAGTATCTTATGGCCAAAGCCGTCCACGCCCTCCTGCCTGACGAACTCATGGTATCCGATGGGCTTGGCTCCCTCGGCGACGAGCACAATTTCGTACCGGTTTCCCGCCGCTCTTCCCTCCATGAGCAGTTCGTTGACTTTTTCAATGGAGAAATCATATTCCGGAATGAGTATAAGATAAGCGCCGCAGGACTCACCGCCCTCCAGAGCCAGCCAGCCCGAATGTCGGCCCATTGTCTCCACGATGAATATCCGCCGGTGTGACCCCGCCGTGGTTCTCAACCGGTCTACTTCCTCCGTGATGACGCTCACCGCAGTCTCAAAGCCGAGCGTGTAATCCGTTTCCACCAGGTCTTTATCAATGGTCTTGGGAATGCCCACCACATTAACGCCTTCCTCTGCCAGCTTACAGGCCACCCCGAGCGTATCATCACCCCCGATGGCTATCAGGGAACCCACACCCAGTTTTTCAATGTTTGCCAGCACCAGCCTGGAGCGGTCATCTTTGGGGTTGTAAGGGTTGGTCCGAGAGGTTCCCAGCATGGTGCCGCCATACCGGTCCCAGGTCCTTACTATTTGCTCATCAAGGGGAATGATATAGTCGTCCATTTTGAGGTCGGCACTTTCCTCATACATGAGACCAGCCCAGCCGTTCTTGATGCCCAGCACCTCGTACCGGACCCCTCTTTCCAATTCCAGACGCTGGTCCATGGCCGTCTTGACCACCCATTTAATCGCCGGGTTAAGGCCAGCGCAGTCGCCGCCGCCAGTAAGGATGCCAATCCTTTCCTTTTTCATGTTAGTTATAGCTTATATATTCCTCTCCCGCGCTGTCAACTGGCGCGTGTATCCCTGAAACATTGACAAGCAAGCGGCAGGCAAAATAAAATACTCACCAACCGCAATGAGGAGGAAAATCTGCATGAAAATAACCAGGGTTGAAGCCATTGAACTTCGTCTGGAGGAAAAAGAAGTCTCTGAGGCGAAGTATTCATCGGCACAGGACGCAGTGGTCGTTAAGGTCCATACTGATGAAGGAATAGTCGGCATCGGCGACTCTTATTCCTCACCCCACGTGGTAAAAGCGATGATTGAAGCCCCTTTGAGCGGGGCCAGCGCCAGTGGCCTGGCCAGGCTAATTACCGGCATGAACCCGCTTGACATCAGGCCCATCAATCATCTGCTCCAGGCCCGCAACATCAGGCTGAGGCGTCGCGGCATCGTCTGTCACGCCATCGCCGCCATCGACATCGCCCTCTGGGACATTGCCGGCAAGTACTATAATAAGCCGGTCTATCAGCTACTGGGCGGCGCTTTCCACAAGAAGCTGCGCGCCTACGCCAGCATTCTCTTTGGCCCTGATGGTAAGACCACTGCCGAAATCGGAAAGAGATGGGTAAACGAGGGGTTTACCGCGGTGAAGTTCGGCTGGACACCGATGGGCCAGAGTGAAAAGCTGGA
>DASRZK010000048.1:0-4714 GCA_035686505.1 Dehalococcoidales bacterium
ATCATGGCAGAACTGGGTTTTCAGGAAGTTTACAATCTTTCGGTTGGCATACAGGAATGGATTGCGCAGGGGTTTCCAATCGTGAAATAGGAAGCAGGAAGGGGATTGAAAAAGGAAACCAGGGTGTTGAGGGGGAATAAAAATGCCCTGCGCAGGGCAAGGTTTTTTATCGGGTTTGATTGGTGGAGACGGGGGAGAGTCGAACTCCCCGTCCAGAAGAAGCGACCCAGAGTATGCTACAGGCTTAGCCAGCTCTTTGTTCTTATCCGGATGACCTCTGCTGACCGAGTTCAGCCAGACCAGCCGATTTTTCTTTCACTGCCTTTATCGACGTCCGGCAGTGGCACCTCAACTTTACGTCACCCAATCCCGACCCGTTGAGGAGAGGTCGGGTTGGATGCGCGGCTATATTTTAAGCTGCGTAAACGACTTCAGGTTCGCCGTTTGTTTTTTTGCCACTTGTTTTGTGAGGGTAGTGGCACCTCAGCCTGCAACCCTGTAGCCTACTTCTCCTGTCGAAACCACGCGTCCCCATTGGCTTCGGCGAACTTGTCTCAACCTCCTTTACCGTTTGTGTCTCTTCACTGCCCGCCCGATTTCTCTTTCCACCTCACGCCGGGCAATTGTCTCCCGCTTATCGTAAAGCTTTTTACCTTTGGCCAGGGCGATGGCCACCTTGGCTCGACTGTCTTTCAGGTACAGCTTCGTGGGTACCAGCGTCAGGCCTTTCTCAGCTACCTGCCCGGCCAGGCCATCAATCTGTTTGCGGTGCAGAAGGAGCCGGCGCGGCCGTGTCGGCTCATGGCTCATGTAGCTCCCGGCCTCATAGCGCGCGATGTGAGCATTCAGCAGCCACAGTTCGCCGTTCTCGGGCTTGACATAAGCATCTCCCAGGCTCACCCTTCCTTCCCGGATTGATTTTATCTCCGTACCGGTGAGGGCGATGCCTGCCTCCAGGCTCTCCCCGATGTGGTAGTTGTGATATGCCTTGCGATTGGTCGCTACCGTCTTAACCGCCATCTTCCCAATATTAATTATATCACAATGCAAGTTCGTCTTTAATAAGTGTGGGATTCTGCGGAGATTGATATTTAACAATATGGCGGCGATTTATTGAGATGCGGGTTACTTTCCGGCGTCAAGATGCCATATTTGTGCAGTGCAGGCTTTAAATTTCGTACTCTTCTGTTGTCTCGGCATATTTCAGGCGACCTTTGGCTCTGCGGGCAAATCGCAGTGCCTTATCGAACGCCTGCAAATTGGCCTTCAGTTTTGTTGAGGGCAGCCGACTGGCAATGGCTCTGGTCAAAGCACGTCGGTTGAGCAAAGGGCAGAAGGGCACCAGAGAGCCGAGGGCGGCAACGTTGATGGCACGTGTCTCGCCGACCTCCCGTGCTATTTCCCCGAAAGGGATTGAGACCAATCTATCCCAGAGAACTCGCTGCACCGCGTCTGAATCAACAATAACCAGCCCGCCTTCTTTCATATCCGGCAGGTTACGGTCGCAGGCTACCTGGGTGAGGGCAATGAGCACATCCAGTTCCGTAGACTGGGGAAAATCAATCTCCATATTGCTCAGAATGACCTCGGAGATGGAGTTACCACCTCTTGTCTCCGGGCCGTATCTCTGGCTCTGCGCCACGCAAAGGTCCTGAATGATTCCCGCCTCGGCCAGCATTATACCGGCCAGAATGATACCCTGACCTCCGGCGCCGGCTATGCGGATTTCAAACCTTGGATTTTTCAGCGAGGAGACTTTGGTATTGCTCATGGTAGCTTGGCCTTTCTCTATCCACCAGAACGCCGATGACTATCTTTCCTTCCAGTTCTGCTTCGCTCTGCTGGTTCGCTTTTTCCACCGTAACCGAATTGTCCTTCTGCCATTTCATCATATCAACCGGCGTTTTGAGTTTCAGGAAATGACCGGCATGAGTGGTACACTGGGATACCACTTCCACTACGGCGGCCCCTTTCTTTTTCAGTGCCTTGTCAATAAGCCGTTCGAGGAGCTGCGTGTGGTAAACGGTGGCGCGGGCGACGAATACCGCTCCGGCGGCCTCGGCCAGGCGGCAGATATCAAAGTCCGGCTCAAGGTTGCCGTATGGCGATGACGCGGTCCTGACGCCATGGGGTGTGGTTGGCGAGGTCTGCCCTCCCGTCATTCCGTAGACGTTGTTGTTCAGGACGAAGCTGGCTATCTCAACATTGCGCCTGGCAGCGTGAATAAAGTGGTTCCCCCCGATGGCAACGGCATCGCCGTCGCCCATTACCGTTATCACCTTCAGGCGGGGATTGGCCAGCTTTATGCCGGTGGCGAAGGTGAGTGCCCTCCCGTGCGTGGTGTGCAATGTGTTAAAGTCAACATATACGGGGAGTCGACCGGAACAGCCGATACCGGAGATGAGGACTATATCATCTTTGCTGTATTCGTTCTGGTCAATAACCCGAATCAGGGCCTGCATGAAAATGCCGATTCCGCAACCGGCGCACCATATGTGCGGGAACCGCTTGCTGGAGCGGAGATATTTGTGGACAAGATGCTCTGTTTGCCTCATGAGTATATCTCCCCCAGTTTTTGCAGGATTTCCGCGGGCTTGATGGGTGTACCGTCGATCTTGTTCAAGGTGACCACCTCGCAGCGGCTTTCATTGACCCTTTTCACCTCTCTGGAAATCTGCCCGACGTTCAATTCCGGTACCAGGACTTTTTGCGATTTTGCCAGTATGCTGTTTATGGTGCGGCGCATGAAGGGCCAGAGGATTTTCAACTTGATTAACCCAACTTTAAGGCCCTTTTCCCGTGCCTGCTGCACCGCCCGGTGTGCCGCGCGTGCCACGCATCCGTAGGCGATGACCGTCACTCTGGCATCTTCTGTTTCATATGTGTCGAACCACTGCAGGCGGTCATAGTCCTTGGATATTTTGGTGAAGAGCCGGTGTATCAGCGGTTCCACCTCATCTGTCCGAACGGTAGGGTATCCCCTCACATCATGGTACAATCCCGTCACGTGATAGCGGTAGCCGTCTCCAAAGGCTGGCATCGGCGGCACACCGGTGCCCGGGTCGGCGTAGGGAATATACCATTCCGGCGGCACGGTGGGGCGGGGTCTATCTTCAATTTCCAGGCTATTTTGGGCAGGCAGGATGACTTCTTCCCTCATGTGGGCCACCACCTCATCGACGAGCAGGATGACGGGAGTGCGGTACCGTTCCGAGAGGTTGAAGGCCTGCACGGTCAGTTCGAAGAACTCATATACTGAGGAAGGGGCGAGGACAATGATGGGATGGTCGCCGTGGGTACCCCAGCGGGCCTGCATGACATCACCCTGGGAAGGCTGTGTGGGCAGGCCGGTGCTCGGTCCGGCGCGCATAACGTCGACGATGACACACGGCACCTCGGCCATGCTGGCAAAGCCGATATGCTCCTGCATCAGTGAGAAACCCGGTCCACTCGTGGCGGTCATGCTTTTCATGCCGGCGAGAGAGGCGCCGATAACCGCGCCCAGGCTGGCAATCTCGTCCTCCATCTGAATAAAGACGCCGCCGGTCTCAGGCATTTTCTCAGCCATAATCTCCATAATTTCCGTCGCCGGGGTGATGGGATACCCGGCGTAGAAGCGGCAGCCGGCCATCAGTGCGCCGGCAGCGCAGGCTTCATTTCCCTGCAGGAGAACCTGTTTCTTTGTTACTTTCCTCATCTTTATTTACCACGATGGCAAAATCGGGACATCTCATCTCGCAGAGGAGGCAACCGGTGCATTTCTCGGGGGCTATTACGGTGGGATAAGACTCTTCGTCGGCTTCAAGGACTTTCTGTGGGCAGAAGGCAATGCAGATGCCGCATTTCTTGCACCACCCCTGGTATATCTCAACTCTATTCATCTAAGCGCCACAATATTATATATGATTGGGTGTAATGGCACAAGTTTGGAAGGACGAAAGCAGATATGCGGATTGTCTTTTTCCCATCCCGCCTGACGGTCCTGATTTTGCATTTTGCATCTCATTTGCTAAAATGGTAACATATGCTGGATAAAGAATTTGTCGGCAGGGAGAGGAATCGCATAGGTCACGGCTCTCCTCGAACTGTCGTTGCATTGTTTCCCAGTACACTTTAAAACTCAGCATAAATGCATTTTCGGGCTTTGCTTGGATTTTAGATAAGGCATTGGAATGAGGATTCAGATCTCCTCGCGGACGCTCCATAGTGACTTTGTCAAGAAAATAGCCGAAATCTCGGGGCAGGACCTTCTTGCCTGCAACCAGTGTGGCAAGTGCTCGGCTGGCTGCCCGATGTGCTTCGCTATGGATTTACTGCCCAATCAGGTTATTCGCCTGGCACAGCTGGGACTGGAAGAGGACATATCCTCAGCAAAGACGGTCTGGCTCTGTGCCTCCTGCTTTACCTGTACCGTTCGCTGCCCTCGTGGGGTCGACCTGGGCAAGGTGATGGAGGCGATAAGGCTCATCACCCTGAGGAAGAATATCGACTACGTAGGGGCATCAGATATTCCGAAAAATACCGTTGGTGAACTTCCCCAGATAGCACTGGTTAGCAGTTTCCGCAAACACACTGCCTGAGGAGTGTTATGGACCTGAGTTACTATCCGGGATGCACATTGAAGACCAAAGCAAAGGGCCTCGAGGACTCTGCTGTTGCCTGCATGGATGCCTTGGGCATCAGGCTGGTCGAAATCGAGCGCTGGAATTGCTGC
>DASRZK010000049.1:0-2351 GCA_035686505.1 Dehalococcoidales bacterium
ACCGCCGCCGACGGGTTGGTGGCCACGCCCAGCACTCCGGGCGATTCGGTGTGGTGAATGCGGGTCATGGCCGCAGCACAGGTAAATACCCTCAACGCCTTGAACCTCTCCGCAACATCAAGGACGCAGTTGGCCAGCTCATATCCTTTGGCCGCCGGCTGGTCCTCGCCAATGAATACGATGAGGTCGCTGCCCCCGCCTTTGTTTTTCCAGTAGTAGAACTTGCTCTGCGGGAACTTTGGCTCCTCAACCACGTTATCTTTAACCAACACGCCGACAGGGTCAAAGAAGTAAGACGGTTCAACCTCGCCAAGCTCTTTGAACTTCAGCTTTCTCAGAAGATAAGTGGCCACAATCACGGCGACGTTCCCGACGCCCGGCCAGGCGGCGAGCATATTCGGTGAATTTAATCTGGGACGAGCTTTAAGATTGACTAACCCCTTCATTTCACCACACCTCTTTATATTTTACTAAAGGAATGCAAATTCAGCGGACTAACCGCTAGGAAATACTATCCTCTGCTAGCCACCGATATGCCGGGACAGCATATGTGCGGGGTCTGCAAAAAGCCGCCCACCCACCTGGTATCGCGGCCAAGGGCGACAATTTCCTTCAGCGCCTGATAGACATTCCCCGAAACCATGGTATCCTTCACCCTGCCCACTATTTTACCATTTTCCACCTTGTAACCGAGCAGGACATTGCCGCTGAAATCGCCACCCAGAATGTTTCCCTGCCCCGCACCCATAAGCTGCTCTACCACCAGCCCCTCCTTTATATCCTGGACCATTTCATCCAGAGTGGTGCTGCCCGGAGCGATGACAAAAGCACTCGGAGAGGGCGCTGGCAATCCGCCATGACCCCGGCTGCCATTGCCGGTGCTGCTGGTTCTGGCCAGAGCGGCGGTCTGAAGGTCGTAGAGAAAGCTGGCCACTTTCCCGGCTTCTATAAGCGGGGTGCGCTGGCTGGGCACACCTTCATCATCGCAGGGTCGGCTGCTCGGCCGGAAAGCGACCGTCGGGTCATCCCATATCTGTAATTTTTTATCAAAGACCACTTCACCGAGCTTTTTCCCAATCGGGGAAGCCCCTTCCAGGACCGTCTTGCCATTGAAGGCCGCCATCAGCGGCATGACGAGGGCGCTGGCCACCCCGTGCGGGGTGAAGATTACCGGCAGCGATTTTGTGGGCACTTTTGCCTGCTCTTTTGCCATCTCCAGTTGCTGGAGCACGGTGTCAGTTACCGCGCCTGGCTCCAGTACCGGCTGGCACGAGCTGACACTGTCCCCAACGAAAAGCATATCAGTGTCTTTTATCAGGCTGCCCTCAATGCCAAAGCTGAAATAGCTTTTACGGTACTCCGCCTGTCCGCCACGAGAGTTCAACAGCCGCACCAAAACCACTTCCTTGGCCACCTCCGCCTCACAGATGATGCCCGGAGTGTGCCGTGTAACCGCGGAAATAAGCCCTTCCCCGAGCTTAACCATTGCTTCCACGGGTACTTGCTCAACATCGGCGCTGAAAACCTCAATCTGCGGATATGAGTTCGCCGACGGCAGCTCGAACTTGGCCGCCACGCCAAATTGCGCCGTCTCAACGGCGTTGTCAACCAGGTCTGGATAGTCATCAGGGTTGGTGGTAACCGCATAACCGACTCTGCCCTGATGAATGATGCGCAGCGCCACGCTGGTCTGCTGTTTGGTCTGGAGATGTTTCAGCCGATTGGCCTCGAAATGAACCTGGGTTTCCTCTGAGGAGACGGAAAATACCTCCGCTTCCCCAGCCACCTTTTTCGCCTGAATCAGTATCTCTTCCACCTTACTTACCTCCTACCAGGCAGCGCCGGAGCCGTATATGGGGACTGCCGTTGGCAACCGGCAGTGGCGCCTGCCCTCCCTTACCACAGCCACCTCCCTGGTTCATATCAAGGTCATCGCCAATGGCGTCAATATTTTTCAGTGTGTCAAACACGTTGCCGGTCAGCACCACAGGCCGCACTGCCTCGGCGATTTTACCATTGCGGATCATATACGCCTCACCAGCAGAGAAGGTGAACATTTCCATGCTCGTGGTGCCGCCGTACCAGTTCCTGGCATAGATTCCCTCTTTAATGTCACTGATCATATCCTCAAAAGACACCGCACCCGGCTCAATATAGGTATTACTCATGCGGACGATGGGAGGGTAGCGGTAGTTGATGGCACGGGCATTGGCGGTGGGTTTTTCCTTCATCTTGGCCGCCGTCTCCCTGGAGTGAAGCCTGCCCACCAGCTTACCTTCTCTTATAAGATATGTCTTGGTGGCCGGCACGCCTTCATCATCATATTTATAGCTGCCGCGAAGTCCAGGCAA
>DASRZK010000050.1:0-3438 GCA_035686505.1 Dehalococcoidales bacterium
ACAGCAATCTGTTTTCCAGCCTGCTGCGCCTTTGAATTTATTGCCGCCAATGGACCTCGCTTTGACCTGGCAAGGTTTGGCATGGAAATCCTTCGCGCCTCACCCCGCCAGGCCGACCTGATGATTACCGCCGGCACCCTGACCTGGAAGATGGCACCCAATGTTAGGCGAATCTATAACCAGATGGCCGAGCCCAAATGGGTAATCGCCATGGGCGCCTGCGCTATCAGTGGCGGCATCTTCGCTTCGGCAGAATACGCCGTCGTCCCGGGTTACAACCACATAATACCGGTCGATGTTTATGTCCCCGGGTGCCCTCCACGCCCCGAAGCCCTGATTTACGGAATACAGATGCTGCAAAAGAAGATTGCCCGGAAAAAAAATGTGGACATAGGAAAGTTAATCAAGAGATGACAGTAGCCCTTTCCGCTAAAGAAATTGCCAGCCAAATCGAAGAGAAAATTCCGGCCGGCATCATCGAAACTGGACAGGACAGCCTGGTGGTCCAGAGCGAATCCCTGCTGGCAATCGCCACCTTTCTCAAAGATACCCCAGGCCTTGATTTCAACTACCTCAACTTTATTACTGCGGTTGATTACTACGACTACTTTGAAGTCGTTTATATGCTAAGTTCTCTCGAGCATAACCATAGTCTCGTCCTGAAGGCCAGGTGCCATGACCGGGAGAACCCCGCCTTACCTTCCGTGGTTGGGTTGTGGCAGGGAGCCGATTTCCAGGAGCGGGAAATTTACGACCTCATGGGGATAAGATTTGAAGGTCGCCAGAACCTGAAGCGTATCTTCCTCTGGGAAGGTTTCCAGGGACATCCGCTGCGCAAGGACTACTTATAATGGCAATTAAAACAGAACCTTTTGTGCTCAACATAGGCCCGGTGCACCCGAGTACCCACGGGGTATTCCGCATGAGGGCTACCCTTGACGGAGAAGTGGTAGTTGATATCGAACCGGTTTTCGGCTACCTGCACCGCGGCATTGAGAAGCTGGCCGAACAGCGGACCTACACCGGCATCATTCCCCTCACTGACCGACTGGATTATATCGCCTCCATGAGCAATAATCTGGCTTATGTTTTAGCCGTGGAAAAGCTGGCGGGAATAAAAGTCCCGGAAAGAGCGGAATACCTGCGGGTTATCATAGCCGAGCTGCAGCGCATCGCGGCTTTCCTTATCGCGGTTGGCGCCTTCTTGAATGATTGCGGTGCCTACTTTACCCCCTTCCTTTACATGTTCCGGGAAAGGGAAAAGATTGTTGACCTTTTTGAGATGGTCAGCGGCCAGCGCCTTACCTACAACTACATGCGGGTTGGCGGGGTCAGCCAGGATATTCCCGGAGAATTTCTGCCGGCGCTGCGCAAATTCATTGACCGGATGCCCCACTATATCGATGAGTATGACCGGCTTCTTCAGCAGAATGAGATACTGTTAGCCCGCGCCAAGGGCGTGGGCATTTTGCCCAGAGAGATGGCTATCAATTACTCCGCCAGCGGGCCGGTGCTTCGTGCCAGCGGCGTGAAATGGGATATCCGCAAGGCAGACCCGTACTCAATTTATGACCGCTTTGAATTTGATGTCCCCACTGGCAGTGTTGGCGACTGCTATGACCGCTACCGCCAGAGAATAGAAGAGATGCGGCAGAGCGTGCGTATCATCAAGCAGGCCATGGCGCAACTACCTTCCGGACCGGTAAAAGCTGAGGTACCCCACCTGGTTCGCCCCCCGGCGGGTGAAGCTTATGCCCGCCTTGAGGCTCCAAAAGGTGAACTGGGCTTCTATCTAGTCTCCGACAATTCCATTGCGCCTTACCGCTGTCACATTCGCCCACCAAGTTTGATTAACCTGACCGCTCTCCGCGAGATGGTGCGCGGTTGGAAGATAGCCGATGTCATTATTATCTTCGGCAGTATTGATATTACGGTAGGTGAGATTGACCGATAATGGCGCTGTTTGATTTCAGCATCAATAACCAGATTCGCTTACTGACCGTCCCGCCGGACTGGCCGGGCGGGTTCTGGTGGCACTGGCTCTTCTTTACCGTGGTCATCATTGGTTTCGTACTGACCATGGTCATGGGTGTCATCTACATTGAACGAAGGGCTATGGGACGGATGCAGGGCCGCCTTGGCCCCAACCGGACCGGCCCTTTTGGCCTGCTTCAGCCCGTTGCCGATGCTATAAAAGTACTGCTCAAAGAAAACATCGTGCCTGACCGTGCCGACAAGATAGTCCACTGGCTGGCACCGGTGATTGCTTTTGCTCCGGCCCTGATGATTTTTGCGGTGATACCATTTCAGGACGGAGCGCTGCTGGCTGACCTGAACATCGGTATCCTCTACATTGTCGCCATAAGTTCGGTCTCAACGATAGGGGTATTCATGGCCGGGTGGGGCTCCAGCAACAAGTATTCTCTCCTCGGCGCCATGCGTAATGTCGCCGCCGTGGTAAGCTATGAGATGCCGCTGGTACTGGCGATTGTCGGCGTGGTGCTCATTGCCGGCTCGCTGTCCATGAACCAGATTGTCCTTGCCCAGAATGTCCCGTTCATCCTGCTACAACCTCTGGGCTTTTTCCTCTTTTTTGCCGCCGGCTGTGCTGAAATCAACCGCAGCCCCTTCGATCTCATGGAAGCCGACTCGGAGATAGTGGCCGGCTTTCATACTGAATACTCGGGGATGAAATTCGCCATGTTTTATCTGGTAGAATACGCCGAAGCGGTGGCTATCTCCGCCATAATCACCACCCTTTTCCTCGGCGGCTGGAGAGGGCCTATATTGCCGCCCTGGCTCTGGTTCATTATCAAAGTCATCATTGTCTTCTTTACCATGGTCTGGACACGGACGACACTACCACGGGTGAGAATCGACCAGCTCATGGCGTTTGCCTGGAAGTTCCTTTTCCCGCTGGCCCTTATTAACCTGGTCATTACCGCAATCCAGGTACTGGTCTGGCCGACCGCATTACCCTGGGGAATAATAATTGTTAATCTGGCTATAATGGCTATCCTGGTACTGATATGGTCTAAATTTTTCTTTAAGTTAGGATGGGGCAGAATTGAAGTTTGAACATTACGGTATCGGCATCGCCAAAGGTTTGACGGTAACCATAAGACACCTGTTCCGCCATCCGACGGTATCGCAGTACCCGGAGCAGCGACTCAATATCTCGCGCCGGTTCCGGGGTAACGAGCTCGTCTGGAGCCAGAAAAAGTGCACCGGCTGCGGCACCTGCGCCAAGACCTGCCCCCAGGGTGCCATTGAGATTGTAACTTCAACCAGCCTCGAAGAAAATAAGTACGTGGTCGATACGTATCAGGTAGATACCGGCTACTGCATCCAGTGCGGCCTGTGCGTTGAGGCCTGCCCGTATGAAGCGCTGTACCTGGGCCATAATTTTGAGTGCTCCAGGTATCGTCGCGAGGAACT
>DASRZK010000051.1:0-3362 GCA_035686505.1 Dehalococcoidales bacterium
GCCGAGTTCGCCATATTGCAGCTGGGCTGGCGCCACGCCTACTTTGTGCTGGCGGGCACGCTCTGGGTAATACTCCTGCCGCTCTACCTTCTCTTCTTCCACTTCCGCCCGGAAGGCAGGGGATTGAAACCATACGGGGCGGAGGAACTGGCAATGGCCAGGAGTGATTCACTCGAATCGTCTGAGAGCAAGCACGCCACATTACACGACTGGACCCTCAGGCAGGCTCTCGGCACCTACCAGCTCTGGATGCTGATGCTGTCATATTTTTTGTTCTGGGGCATCGGTACCTATCTGGTCATCGCCCACCAGGTTAAATTTGCCGAAGATGTTGGCTACAGCAGCACCTTTGCCGCCTCTATCTTTGCCCTTTATGGCTTCAGCCAGATCGGGGGACAGCTTTCTTGCGGAATATCAGACCGTATCGGCCGCGAGATGACAATTACCCTCGCCAGCACACTGATGATTGCCGCGCTCATAGCACTGGTTTCCGTAAAAGATACTTCCCAGCCGTGGCTTCTCTACGTGTATGCCATATGCTTCGGCTACGGAGGCGGTTTTTTTTCGCCCACCATGACGGCTGGCGCGGCCGATATCTTTCACGGGAAGCACTTTGGCGCCATTGCCGGCATATTGCTCACTGGTATGGGCATCGGCGGGGTGATTGGTCCCTGGCTGGGCGGCTACATCCACGATATCACCGGCAGCTATACCAGCGCCTTTTTCCTCTGTATGGCGGCTTTTTTTCTCGCCTGTACCGCGTTCTGGATGGCCGCACCGCGAAACGCCGCTAAGCTGAATGCTAAAATAATGAAGATACCACCGCCATCCGATTAGTGTTACTGCTATGTTATTCGAGAGGGATAAACCAGTCGATGACCAGACTCTAGACCACCTCGCCGACAGCGCAGTTGACCTGATTATCAGCTCGGAGAAAATCGTGGTGTTCACCGGCGCCGGCGTCAGCACCGAATCGGGCATACCGGATTTCCGCAGCCCGGGCGGTATCTGGGACCGTTTTGACCCTGACGATTTCACCTACCAGAAGTTCATTAGCGATGCCAGCGCCAGGAGAAAACAGTGGCAGATGCTCTGGAAAGAGCGACTGGCGGAGACGGTGATGCCAAACCCTGCCCACTATGCCATTGCGGACTTGGATAAGATAGGTAAACTCGACTGCGTGATTACCCAGAACGTGGACAGTCTGCACCAGGCGGCCGGCGTCCCTGATGATAAGGTGTTCGAGCTGCACGGCAGCATGCGCCGGGTGGTCTGCCTGCAATGTGGCCAGAGGTACTCCATGGCGGAAATCAAGCAGAGGTTGGACGCAGGCGAGGAAGTCCCCGATTGTGAAGCGTGTCACGGTATACTGAAACCGGATATCGTCCTTTTCGGCGAGGCATTGCCCGACGAAGTATTTTCGGAAGCGGCCTTACATGCGGAGAGCTGCGACCTTTTTATCGTCGTTGGTTCAAGCCTCGTCGTCTATCCCGCGGCACAGATACCGGTCTACGCCGTCGATTCCGGTGCCAGGCTGATTATCATAAACCTGAGTGAAACGCCGATGGACGCACGGGCAGATATACTCATCAGGGCCAGAGCCGGGGAAGCGATGACACGAATAGTACAGAAGTTAACCGAAAAGAGGGGTGGTTGAATTGATGCCGTTCTTCAACTATAATTTAGTGGCTTGTGAATTCAATGCTGGATGATGCTTTGGTAATGAAATCGAAACTGGCCAGTAAAGTATTATCCGGAGATACCATCGCCGCCGCCAAGCTCATCAGCGGCATAGCTGACGAGGTTCCCAGCGCTTTCGAGGAAATGAGCTATATCTATCCCCACACGGGAAAGGCGTACATTGTCGGCGTTACGGGCTCACCGGGTGCCGGCAAGAGCACCCTGACCAGCAACCTCATCAGCCACTTCCGCAAAGAACTCACGACCATTGGTGTTATCGCCATTGACCCAACGAGCGCCTTTACCGGCGGGGCCCTGCTGGGCGACCGCATCAGGATGCAGCAGCACGGCGAGGACAAGGACGTCTTCATCCGTAGCCTGGCGACGCGAGGCTTGCAGGGCGGTCTGGCCAAGGCCACCATCGGGGCAATGCACATCATGGACGCGATGGGTAAGGATATCATTCTAATTGAGACCGTGGGTTCAGGGCAGATAGAAATAGACATCACCAGAGTGGCCGATACCACCCTTTTCGTCATGACACCGGGGGCGGGAGACGCCATTCAGTTGATGAAAGCGGGCATACTGGAAGCCACTGATATTTTTGTCATCAACAAGGCCGACAGGGGAGGCGCCGACATTACCATAACCGACCTCCAGACCATGCTCTCGATGCGGAGCTGGCTCCCTGATGAATGGCATCCCGGCATAGTCCTTACCGAAGCCATCTATAACAAGGGTACCGCAGAGCTGGCCGCCGAAATATCCCGGCATCGGGAGTATCTCACCCGCACCGGTGAACTGAAGAAACGGAAGCAAGGAAGACTGAAACTGGAACTGATGGAAACGGTGGAAGGCCTCCTCAAGGACTGCATCACCAACATTGACCACGGGGAATATCTGGCCAGGCTTATCGACGACCTGGCCAAGGGGAAAACAGACCCGCAGGCGGCGACCCGGCAACTGGTCAATCGGCTGGCCAGCGACCTCGCCCGGATTCAGAATCGCCATCAAAATGGCCGCAAAACGGCTTAATACGATAAGTTGAATTTACCAGCAATTGACTTCGTCAGGAGGTGGAGATGGATTTTTCACTAACTGAAGAGCAGAAGATGCTCAAGGCAATGGTCGCCGATTTTGCCAGCAAGGAACTGGAACCGATAGCCGCTCAGATAGATGAGGAGGCCAGATTCCCCGCGGAAAGCATTCCGAAGATGGCGGGACTCGGACTCCCCGGTGTCGGTTTTCCCGAGGAGTACGGTGGCAGCGGCGGGGGTACCACCGAGTTTTGCCTCGTCATCGAAGAGATAAGTCGCGTCTGTGCTGCCACCGGCGCTATCCTCATTGCCAGCTCCGGCCTGGCCGGCGGACCAATCTATATGCACGGGACAGAAGAGCAGAAAAAACGCTTTGTGCCTCCCATCGCCAGTGGTGAAATGATTGGCGCCTTCGCGCTGACAGAGGCGGGGGCGGGCAGTGACCCTGCCGCGCTGGAGACCACCGCTACCCTCAAGGATAATGGGTACATTCTAAATGGCACCAAGATTTTCATCACCAACGGTGCCGAAGCAGGTATTGTACTTGTCTTCGCCGCCACCGATAAGTCGCTGCGCCATAAGGGCATCTCTGCCTTTATCGTGGAAAAAGATACCGCTGGCTTTTCCGTGGGCAAGCACGAGCAC
>DASRZK010000052.1:0-7871 GCA_035686505.1 Dehalococcoidales bacterium
AGTTACCCAGGGCCCCAGCGAATCGGTTCCCCTCCACCTGCGTAACCCGGTAACGCCGCTTATGCAGGATATGGGGTATGGCAAAGATTACAAGTATGCCCACGACTATCCCGACCATTTTGTGGAACAACAGAACCTGCCAGACCACCTTCGAGGTAAGAGATACTACCAGCCAAGCACGCAGGGCTACGAACAGCAGATCATCTCCCGCTTGAAGTCGTGGTGGCAGAGTAAGGCGCAACCGGAAGAGCCTGAACCGGAATTGGAGCCGGAAGCGGAGTCTGATTCGCCAGAAGAGTCCTGATTTTAGTCCAGACTGATCTCCCGGGGAGTTACCCGGCACTTCTCCGCATTAATGATGGCGATAATGTCCGCCACGGCGCGGTTAATCTCGTCCCGCCGGCTGTAGACCACGTAATCAAATAACGATAATTGCTTTATTTCTTCGGTTGCGGTCTGCATGCGCACGTCCAGGTCAAAAGACGATTCCGTATGCCGCTTTTTCAGCCTTAATCCCAGTTCCTCTATCGATGGGGGCATAAGGAAGATGAATACCGCCTGGGGCACTAAATTTTTGATGTTCGCCGCGCCCTGTATGTCCACCTTAACAATCGTATCCTGGCCGTCATTGAGCGCTTCCTTTACCGACTGTTTAGGCACGCCATACCAGTTACCATAGACATTGGCGTATTCCAGCAGTTCCCCCTGCTTGATCATATCCTGAAACTTTTTCGGCGAGATGAAGTGGTAATCAATGTGATTGCGCTCTCCAGCGCGCCGGGAACGTGTGGTTAACGTCGTGATGTATTCCAGGGGAGAATTGAACTCCTTCATTCTATTGAGCAGAGCGTCTTTGCCGACTCCTGAAGGCCCGGATAGAATAATGAGCAGTGGTTTCTTCGGTGAACTGAGGGGGGAAGCTCGTCTACGGCTCATCTCTTTCGTCGCTTTGTTCCAGTTTCATTCCCGAGCTGGCACGAACTGCCTGGAACCTGCCGGCAATTGTTTCTGGTGCCAGTGCCGCCAGAATAACATGACCACTATCAACGAAAACAACAACCTTGGTTCTTCGGCCGTTGGTCATATCAACAAGCTGTCCCCGGGCTTTCGCCTCCTGAATGGTCCGCTTGGTCGGTGCTGAGTTCGGTGCTGCCATAGCAATTACCCGGCTCATCACCAGTATGTTACCGAATCCGATATGCACTAATTCCATATTCACCGGTAGCCCCCTAAGTTAAAAATTATTAATAAAGCCAAAATTGAACTCGATTTGATACGTATCACCTTGCGGCAGCACCATAAATGGCTAGCTTGGGAAAACTACTGCTCATAAGCTATCACTTGTCATTGTGCTTGTCAAGGGATGGTAAACATCTCCCCTGCTTTGCCTGTTACAATTTTATCAAGAAGTCAATTTAACCCCTTACTTTGGTAGGGGTCAGCCTTTTTACGGTTTTTCTACAAGCGTGTTGCAATACAGATGCGCTTACGTATTGCATTTCCCAATCTCTTGTGTTATTATTACTTCTGGTATTCAGCAATACTTAACCTTTTGCGTAGAACTGGGCCTCCTGGTGGTTCGAGCGGGGTGGCACCACCCGTTCCCATCCCGAACACGGAAGTGAAACGCCCCAGCGCAGACGATACTGAGGGGGCAACCCCTTGTGGAAAATATGCCATTGCCAGGAGGCTTCTTGACCTTGAGTCGAGGTTGCTCTACACTATAAACCAAATAATGTTGGGCAGCATAGCTAAGGAGAGAAATGGCCAGTAGATTTGAAAAGTTCTCCGAGCGGGCGCGACGGGTGCTGACCATCGCTCAGGAAGAAGCCCGCCAGATGAACCACAGTTATATTGGCACGGAGCACATTCTTCTTGGCCTGGCGCGTGAGGAGGAGGGTGTCGCTGCCAAAGTACTGACCAGTCTGGGTGTCAGCCTGAGTAAAATACGGTCGGCAGTGGAATTTATCAGCAGCCGTGGCGAAAGACCGAGCACCGGAGAGACCGGGCTTACTCCCCGTGCCAAGCGCGTCATTGAACTGGCCATTGATGAAGCACGACAGCTCGTCCACAACTACATCGGTACGGAACACCTCCTGCTGGGTTTGCTGCGTGAAGGTGAGGGGGTTGCCGCCGGTGTTCTGGACAGCTTGGGGGTTACGCTGGAGCGAGCTCGTGCCGAAACGGCACAGGTTCTCAGCCAGGGAGTGCCCCGTTCCAGAGCTGGCCGTGGTGCGAGTCGTACCCCGGCTTTAGACCAGCTTGGCGTTGACCTGACCGCCGCTGCCCGGGCTGGTAAGCTCGACCCGGTCATCGGACGCGTGAAGGAAATCGAGCGGGTTATTCAGATCCTCAGCCGCCGTACCAAGAACAATCCCGCGCTCATCGGTGAGCCGGGCGTCGGTAAGACCGCTATTGTAGAAGGCCTGGCGCACCGCATCGTCGCCGGCGATGTCCCCGAAACACTGGAGGGCCGGCGCCTCGTGGCCCTTGATATGGGGTCGCTCGTAGCCGGGACAAAGTACCGCGGCGAATTTGAGGAACGGGTCAAGAAGGTTATCGAGGAAATAAGAACCGCCGGTAACTGCGTGCTTTTCATTGACGAATTCCATACCATGGTGGGCGCCGGTGCCGCCGAGGGAGCGGTTGACGCGGCCAATATCCTCAAACCCTCGCTGTCGCGCGGTGAATTGCAGTGCATTGGTGCCACCACTCTGGATGATTACCGGAAATACGTGGAGCGCGATGCCGCCCTGGAACGCCGATTTCAGCCAGTTCTGGTCGAAGAGCCCACGGTTGAAGAGACGCTTGATATTCTGCGCGGTATTAAAGAGCGCTACGAACAGCACCATCGCCTGGAAATCAGTGAGGAAGCATTGAACTCTGCGGCTACGCTTGCCGCCAGATACATACCTGACCGCTTCATGCCCGATAAAGCCATCGACCTTGTTGACGAAGCATCGTCACGGGTAAGAATCAAGTTCCACACCATGCCCATCTCCCTCCGAGAGGCCAAGCAGCTTGCCGAGGTAAAGCGCAAGGACAAGGATGCTGCACTGGCTGCTCAGGAGTATGACCATGCCGCCGAACTCAGGGAGCAGGAGCTGCAGCTTGAGGAGAAAATCCGCAAGCTCGATGAGGAGTGGCAGGCAGAAAAAGGAGAAGATAAACCGCTGGTCACAGCAGAAAACATCGCGGAAGTGGTGGGCATGTGGACGGGCATACCGGTGGTACAGCTGGCCGATGATGAAACCAGCCGGCTGCTGAACATGGAAGAGGTGATGCACCACCGCATTATTGGTCAGGATGAAGCCATCAATACCATTGCCAAAGCCATCAGAAGGGCCCGCGCCGGCCTGAAAGACCCGAGACGACCGATTGGGAATTTCATCTTCCTCGGGCCGACCGGAGTGGGCAAGACGGAGTTGGTCCGTGCTCTGGCCGAATTCATGTTCGGCAGCGAGGACACCCTCATCCGTCTGGATATGTCCGAGTTCATGGAGAAGTTTGCCGTCTCCCGTCTGGTTGGTGCCCCTCCCGGCTATGTTGGCTATGAAGAGGGCGGACAGCTGACCGAGGCGGTCAGGCGCAAGTCATACTGCTGCATCCTCCTTGATGAGATTGAAAAGGCGCATCCCGATGTATTCAATCTGCTGCTCCAGATTTATGATGATGGACATCTGACCGACGCTAAAGGTCGCCGGGTTGATTTCCGCAACAGCATCATCGTCATGACCAGCAACGTCGGCGCCGAGATGATCCGGAAGGGAACTGTACTCGGCTTCACACCCGGCACTAACCAGGCCAAGACGCGCGAGCAGTCCTATGAGAAAATGAAGGATAACCTGCTCAATGAGATGAAGAAGACCTTCCGTCCCGAGTTTCTCAACCGGGTTGACGGGGTGGTCGTCTTCCACTCCCTGACCAAGGAGCAGATACGCCAGATTGTCGACCTGATGCTGACTTCGGTAACACAGCAGCTTAAAGAGAAAGGCGTCATGCTGGAGGTAACGGAAGCCGCCAAGGACTTCCTTGGTGAGAAAGGTTACGACGAGGTTTATGGTGCCCGGCCATTGCGGCGGGTTATTCAGGACATGGTTGAAGATAAATTGTCGGAAGACCTTCTCCGGGGTAATTTCCAGTCAGGCGATACCGTGGTCGTTGACCTGGAGGGAGACCAGATTGTGGTTCACCCCACCACCGCGGTAGGTGCCTTAATGGGAGAGGGAAATTAATGGGTCATAACGCAGATGCCTGCTTTTTGGATGAGTGCAGTGGACACAAGGCGAGGTAACTACCCGCCCTTTTTAATGCGCCAATTATAAGAAAGGAACTCAATATGGCACAGGAAAATGTACAGGTTCCCATCACGGGTAAAATCATCAGTGTGAACGTTAAAACAGGGGATGCCGTGGCTGAGGGTGATATCATCTGCACACTGGAGTCAATGAAGATGGAAAATCCGATTCTGGCTCCGGTGGGAGGCACCATAGCCAAGGTGGCGATTGCTTCTGACCAGACAGTAAAGCCCGGCGACACAATCGCCGTTATTGAGTACGAGTAGAATTACATGGTTCTCAATTCATTACTCTTTGCCTTTATTGCCTATGGTATCATGATGGTCATCGCGCTCTGCGTGGCCGCCATCATCAAAGGCATTGCGCTCGTCGTCCAGAGAGGAGGCAAACGTGCCGCGGCCGGTACCGGTAAGCCGGAAGGTTAGAAGCGGTTAAAATTGATGCTGGTTTTACAGTTATTCCAGGGTATCTACACTTTTTTCCTGAATGAACCGGCTATCGCCGGCGGCAGGCTTCTGCTTATTGCTCTCGGTTTCCTCTTCGTCTACCTTTCCTACAAGAAAGTCCTGGAACCCCTGATCATGCTCCCACTTGGCTTTGGCATGCTGGCGGTAAACGGCGGCCTGATGATGTTTGAGGCGGGACAGATAGGCAATCTGTTCATCAATCCTCTGGCAGGTAATGTGGAAGAGCTCATGTATTACCTGCAAATTGACTTCCTGCAGCCAATCTACACCTTTACCTTCAGCAACGGTCTGATTGCCTGCCTTGTTTTCATGGGTATCGGCGCCATCACCGATATTGACATACTGCTGGCCAAGCCGTATATGAGCCTCTTTCTCGCCGTCTGCGCCGAGCTTGGCACGATACTGACTCTCCCCATTGCCATGGCCATGGGCCTTATGCCAAACGAGGCCGCGGCCATCGCTCTGGTCGGCGGGGCTGACGGTCCAATGGTTCTTTACGGCTCAATCATGCTGGCCCGCGACCTCTTCGTTCCCATTACAGTCGTCGCCTACGTTTATCTCGGCGTCTGCTATGCCGGATATCCCTTCCTGGTTAAAATTATCCCGAGAAGACTTAGGGCCGTGGAGATGGACTGGCGCACCATACCTAGGGTCTCACCTGGTGCCAAATTTGCCTTCGCTGTAATCTCCTGTGCCTTCCTCTGCACCCTCTTTCCGGTGGCAGCTCCGCTCTTCGCTTCATTCTTCGTCGGTCTCGCCATCAAGGAGGCCGGTGTTTTGCGATTTATTGAATTCCTTTCCGGCCCGCTGCTGTACGGTGCCACTTTTTTCCTGGGCTTCACGCTGGGCGCTCTTCTCGGCGTTGATATCATCCTGAACCCCAAAGTACTGATTCTGCTCGTCCTCGGCGTCATCGCGCTCACGCTCTCCGGTCTGGGCGGCATCGTCGGTGGCCTGATCTACAGCAAAATATCGAAAGAGCCGTTCAATCCGCTAGTCGGTATCGCCGCTGTGTCCTGCGTACCGACAACAGCCAAAGTGGCCCAGAAATGCGCCGCCGCGGTCAACAAAAACGCCATGATTCTGCCGTTTGCCATGGGGCCGTGCGTGGCTGGCGTGATAACCACCGCTATCCTCACCGGCGTTTACATCACCGGATTTGTTGGTGAAACGCCCATTTTCTACAGCATCTTCGGCTCCTAGCCTATACGCCTTTCCCTCTTGCTTAATTACCGAAAATCGAGTAAATTCATTCTGTGAGCAAATCGGATAGGCGCACCGTTTTCGTCTGCCAGCAGTGCGGCAAGGAGAGCCTGAAGTGGCTGGGGCGCTGTCCTGATTGCCAGGAATGGAACAGCTTCGCTGAAGTGATTGTCGCCGCCACCTCAAGCGCGCCACGCCCTCCCTCTCAAACCAGCCCTCCACAGCAACTGTCCCAAGTCTCCATTGAGTCGGCCAATCGTATTCCGCTGCCTATTTCGGAGTTTAATCGTGTGCTCGGCGGCGGACTGGTGCCCGGTTCACTGGTGCTCATCAGTGGCGAGCCCGGCATCGGCAAATCCACACTTCTCCTACAGGCATCAGCTGCCATGGCGAAGGTTAAGGGGACAGTGGCCTATGTCTCCGGCGAGGAAACACAGCACCAGATAAAGCTGAGGGCGGAAAGATTGGGCATTACCGGAGACGGGCTCTTCATCCTGGCCGAAACGGACCTCGGGGTAATCCTTGACCAGATTGACCAGCTCGCGCCGGGCCTCGTGGTCATCGATTCCATACAGACCTTCTTTCTACCGGAGCTGGGCAACACGCCGGGCAGCGTTACCCAGGTTCGGGAGTGCACCCAGCGACTCATGCACTGGGCCAAGCTCAAGGGAGTCCCGGTGTTCATCGCCGGGCATGTCACCAAGGACGGCACCATCGCCGGGCCGCGCATCCTGGAGCACATCGTGGATGTGGTGCTCTATTTCGAAGGGGAACCATTCAGCGCCTATCGCCTGCTGCGCAGTGTGAAAAATCGTTTCGGCTCCACCAATGAAGTTGGTATCTTTGAAATGAAAGAGCAGGGGCTGGTCGAGGTGGAAAATCCCTCAAAGGCTTTTATTTCCCAGCGCCCGGTGGAGGCTATCGGCTCGGTTGTCGTTGCCACCATTGAGGGCAGCCGCCCACTGCTGGTTGAGATTCAGGCGCTGACCACCTATACCAGCTTTGGCTATCCCCGGCGTACCGCCAACGGCGTTGATTTCAATCGCCTGCTACTGGTTACCGCCGTGCTTGCCCAGCGACTCGGCCTGCGCCTTGGCAATCAGGATATTATCGTAAATGCTACCGGCGGCCTTAAAGTCAGCGAGCCGGCGTCTGACCTCGGCATCGCCCTGGCCATTGCCTCCAGTTTCCGCGATAGTATTGTTGACCCCGGTCTGGTGGCCATTGGCGAAGTCGGCCTCAGCGGGGAACTGCGTTCCGCCTCCCAGCTCGACCGCCGCGTCGCCGAGGCTGCCAGACTGGGTTTCAGGCGCTGCCTGGTGCCCAAAATTGGCTCTACAATCATCCCACCGCCCAAAGAAATTGAGCTTATTCCGGTCAGCACGGTGAGGGAAGCAATAAGCGCGGCACTGATAAAGCCAAAGAAGAAATAAGAACTTAACCTATTTAGATATATATATCGGTCTTATTTTCGATTTGGTGCGCTTTGAAGGATATTCCAGTTGACAGGCTTAAGTCCATAAATACTTTATATATTGTGAATAGATATTGCGCAATTACTCATTAACGCATTTGCGCAATTACTCTTTTATACAGTTCCTCATCAGTTCTGACACCGCGTACGTCCAGCTTACTCTGTCGGAAAGCCTTTACCATGGCCTCGATTATCCTGGTCTTGCTTATCTTCTTCCCGCCGCTGAACTTGGCCGTTGAAGACAGGCCTTCCAGGTAGCTATCCTCTCCCCGGTTGAGAAACACGGATAGCTTTATCATCGTGGCGCTATCCGGCGCCGCGGGTTGCCGCCTTGGCGGCGCAGCCGCCTTTCTATTTTCACCGGTGAGACGGTCTAGAGCGTTCCCATAAGCAAGCTCTTCAGTTATGCTAGCCCTTTTCATTTCTCAT
>DASRZK010000053.1:0-7329 GCA_035686505.1 Dehalococcoidales bacterium
CTTCCTCCAGCAGGTCATTGAACACGTCAATGTGATACAATTCATTATCCCGGATGCGGAAGAGAAGCTTTTTCAGGTCGGTATCAGAGGTTTCCTTACCTGCCTTATCGTAGGCATCGGCCACTTCTTTTTCGATTTTAATGTCGGCCTGGAGCATATCCACCGGCCTGGTTGACCGGTCAACTTTGGTGTGTTCAATATTGGGTCTGCCGCCACCACTGGCCAGTTCTTCCGCCAGCCAGCCAAGGTGCTGCATTTCGTTGATTGCCTGGTCCGCCAGTTGCCCTTTCGCCTCTTCGCTCTTGCTCATATAGGAATGCAGGAGATACTGGAGGATAACGGTATACTCATGCTCTATACCCCAGTTCAGCGTCTTGGCTGCCTTATCCTGCCGTTCGCCTCGAATATCCTTGACCCCTTCTCGCTTTGCCTTCTCGACAAAGTGCGAAAAGCTGCCATGATGCGCTTCTTCATCAGAGAGGATGCGCTGCAGCAGGCGCTTTATCTTGGGGTCATCAATGAGATTGATATGCTCCCTGTACTGCTTTATGGCACCCTCTTCCAGAATCACGTTGTTCTGCATCCATTCGGAAACCTCAGTGCCACCCATGCGCATGGTGCCTCTCTCCAGGCTGAGAACCCCACCAAGTTCAACAATTGTCTCTGCCAGCCAGTCGAGGTGGCGCATCTCATCCCGGGCATTGGCCTCGATTTCGCAGGCCATCTCGCCTTCTCCGATACCATAGGCGTGGTCCAGATACTGTATGATGGCGCCGTGTTCATCCTGAAGGTCTTTGTTCAGAAGCTCGATGATTTTTTTATTGTCCATTAAAGCCCTCCTTATGATGATTAGCCGTAGTTGTTTGCTTTATGCTTGGCGGCAATGGCATCCGCCAGGTTATCCAGCGCCTTAAAATCGGATTCTTTTGGGAATCCTTTGCAGATTACCGGTTCCAGAACCTCCACCTTAAGATTTGGAATCATAGCGCTTAGCTGTTCCACCGCCCGGCTTCCCCAGCCATAGGAGCCAATGATAGAGACGAATTTGATATTGGGCCGGAGGGCATTGGCCAGGAAAGCAGCATGCGCGACATTGGGATGTGGACCAACCAGGACGGTGGGCGTACCCAGAACCACCGTTGCGGTATCAACCAGCGCCATGGCCAGTTTGCCCACGTCGGTGCCGGCCAGGTCAAACTGTTTTACCGTAACCCCTCGCTGCACGAGCGCGCCAACAAAGTGCTCGACCATCCTGCGGGTGCTGCCGTGCATTGATATATAAGGTAAAACAACGATGTTTTTCGGGTTATCATAAGCCCAGTGCTGGTATGCCTCCGTTATAAATTCCGGTCGGTCATGCAGGGGGCCATGGCTGGGGGCAATGATATCAATGGTATAGTTCTTGACCGCCTCCAGATTTTTCTGTATGCTGGTGCGGAACGGCATCATAATCTCGGCGTAGTAACGCTTGGCCGACTCATAGAGTTGCCCTTCATCAGCGACGAAAAGGTCGCTGGTCGCCAGGTGAGAGCCGAAGAAATCACAGGAGAACAGTATCTTTTCCTCCCGCAGGTAGGTCAGCATGGTTTCTGGCCAGTGAACCCACGGTGCATGGATGAACTCCAGAGTCCGATTACCCAGAGATATGGTTTCCCTGTCCTCGACAGTTATGATTCGCTCCTCTGGTGCCAGCATTAAATCCACCAGCATGCCCTGGCACTTGGGTGTGCAGACAACTTTTGCTTCTGGGTATCTGTCCAGCACGGCGGGCAGGGCACCGGAATGGTCCTGCTCGGCATGGTTGGTGACCACATAATCGATTCGGTCGACGTCGAGTTGCTCCAGATTATTCAGTACAACTTCCGGCATGGAGGCATCCACAGTATCGATTAAAGCCGTCTTTTCACTGCCTTGAACGAGATATGAGTTGTAGCTTGTCCCGTCGGGAAGAGGTATCAGAGCGTCAAAAAGTCGCCTATCCCAGTCCACAGCCCCCACCCAGTAAACACCTGGTTTTATTTCTCTAGGCTTCATAACACCATCACTCTCCCATATCCATCTTTTAACATATTTATTTTGTTATCTTAGACACCGTCCAGAGAGGGATGCTCTGAATGGACAAACCAGGCAGCCGGGTTTTTCAGGTATTCATAATAATCGACAAGGATAAGCTGGTGCTCTCTCTCCTGTGAGGCCAGAGCTTCATAAAAATCACGCGCCGCCGGATAGGGAGTAGACTGGCTCTGACTTATGTAGAAATCATAGGTCTTGCCTTCCATCCCCTCGGCGGTTTGAACCGCGTCCATTTCGCTTTTCGCTGCCTTGATGGACTTCCCCACCTGCTCGGTGGCCCGTGAGAACAGCGTTCTGAGGCTGCTGCCTCCATCTGGCTTGAAATCCACCTTTGGCCAGGCGTTTTTATCCTGGATGGACCTGAATATTTCCTCGAACTTCTGGCGGTGAATATCCTCCTCGGCCGCCAGCGACTTGAGCAATTTCTTGCCCGCCTCGTTGCGGCTTTCCCGACTTGCCTTCAGATAAAATTGCTTGCCGTCGATTTCCATCTGAATCGCCGTCTTCAATCCTTTCAGTGCTGTGTCCTGTTCGGTTGTCATAGCTCAATTCCTCCACTTTAAGCTGAGGTTTATCATGCAAATTCTATTCAATTTAACTTATTGTCCTTCAGTATGCCTATGACATATGTCACATACAAATACCTGTTCATTGCTTATGATATAATAAACACGTTAAAAATAATATAGTATAGAGTTGAATCAGTTAATCACAGAGGAGGGGGAAATGGCCGCTAAAAAAGTAACCATTTACTCAACACCTACATGCCCGTACTGCAAACGGGCCAAGGACTATCTAACCCAGAAAGGAATACCTTTTACCGACTATAATGTGGCCGAGGATCGGGCAAAAGCCAAGGAGATGATTGATAAGTCAAAACAGATGGGTGTTCCGGTAATCGTTGTCGATGATGATGTCATTGTAGGTTTCAACCAGGTAAAGCTGGATAGCCTGCTCAAGTAATCTTTAGTCGGAACAGGTAAATTAGAGGCACAGAGGCCACGATGTATGATTTAATGATTATCGGCGGGGGCCCGGCCGGGCTGGCGGCGGGGGTTTATGCGGCACGGAAGCAGCTCAAGACAGTGCTTATCAGCGGTGATATCGGCGGGCAGATAAACACCACGTGGGGTGTTGAAAACTATCTGGGTTATCAGTTCATCGAAGGCCCGGAGCTCATTGATAAATTTCAGGCACAGGTGAGCCAATTTCCCATTGACCAGAAAATAGGCGACAAGGTCAAACGGCTGAAGAAATCCAGAAACAGGTTTGAGGCCGTCACTGAAGCCGGTGATAAATACCAGAGCAAAGCTGTTGTTTTTGTCACCGGAAAAAAACCGAGAAAACTGAATGTACCAGGGGAGGCGGTATTGACCGGCAGAGGTGTTTCCTACTGCGCCATCTGTGACGGCCCGGTATTCGCGGGGCAGAAAGTGGCCGTGGTGGGGGGTGGCAACTCGGCACTTGAAGCGGTTCTTGACCTGTTAAAAATCGCCAAACATGTCAACCTTGTTTCTCTGACTCCACTCACCGGCGACTCTGTCCTTTCCAACCAGCTTAAAGGCGCTAGGAAACTGACGGTGTTCCTCGAGCACGAGACCACGGCGATAAAAGGTAAAGAACTTGTTGAAGGAATTATTATAAAAGACCAGAAGAGCGGGAAAGAGAAAGAATTGGAAGTGGGGGGGATTTTTATAGAAATCGGCCTGGTGCCCAACTCTGACGCTGTTAAAGGGCTGGTCAAGCTCAACAAAGGGGGCGAAATCATCGTTACCCCGCGCAATGAAACCTCGGTGGCCGGGCTTTATGCCGCCGGCGACGTCACCGATGTGCCGGAAAAGCAAATCATTATTGCCGCCGGCGAGGGCGCCAAGGCGGCGCTTCAGGCGCACCGTTACTTGCAGCGATTGACGAAATAGCTAGCTCTTTTTCCTATATTGGAACCCCAGCCACACGAGGCGCAGGATACCAAAGACAGTGCAGATGGATGCCGGAATTGCCGCTCGTTCCCCAATGAGCGTGAGCAGTATGCCACTAGCCAGCCCATAATTCTTCAAGCTGCCCATCAGTACCAGGCTGATACTCGTCTCCCGGTTCACATGCAGTGCCCTGGTAACCAGCTCGATGATATAGCCAAGCCCAAAAGAGATGACAATGGCGATTACGGTAATCCGAATCAGGGTATCGAACTCGCCGAAGAATGCCTGCCGATTTAACCCCACGATGGTGAACAGGGTGACAAAAAAACTCCAGTTCACGATGGTCCCACGCCAGGGATTGATGCGCTTCATCAGGCCGGTGAAAAGCAGGACTCTGGAGAGGACAATAGGTATCAGTATCAGTTCCCCAAGGATAATCACCAGCTTTAACGGGTCGAAAAAGCCCACACCGAGAAACAATGCCATTACCGCGGGCATGATGATGAGTGCCGCCAGATAGGCTCCGGTCATACCAATCAGGGCAAAGAGCGTATTCCCACCCAACACATAGCTGAACGGCACCACAGCTATTGCCGGAGGCACAGTGGCCAGAACCACAAAACCTGACCACAGGTCCTTATCACTGATAAGCCACCGCGCCAGCAGCAGGATGGTTCCGCCCATCACCACGTAGTTAAGCAATAGGGAAAGAAGAATCGTCCGGGGCATTTCCCGCAGAGAAGTGAACTCACGCGATGTGATGTTCGCGGCGGAGAGCGTCATCACCAGCGCCAACAACGGGAGCACCAGCGGCCCTGTCCTGGTGGCGACTGGCTCTCCGATGGCAAGGCCAAGCGCAATAGCCAGAAGAAGGATGAAATTGCGGTTTCTTAGCAGTCGAGCGAAAAACATGAGTTTCTGAGGCATTAGAACCTGTTACCGTGGAATTAGTCAGACTATTTCTTCTGTCCGCTCAGATGTTTCTCAGGGTTCTGGTCAAATGCCTTCTTGCAGGCAACGTTGCAGAAATAATATTTTTTGCCCTTGTATTCTGATGTTGCCGCCGCCTTACTTTCTTTCACTTCCATTTTGCAGACCGGGTCAATAGCCATCTGGGTTCCTCCTTTGCTCGTATCGGTCAACCTGGCCGGTTTAAAACGCCTTAGTCGCAGTGAGTTAAAGACAACGGTCAGGGAACTGGTTGCCATGGCCGCTGCGGCCAGTATCGGATTCAAAAAACCGTAATCACCCAGGATAAAATGCAGTCCTGATGGCACACCGGTACGCCCAAAAAAGATAAAGAGAACACCGGCTGCCACCGGAATGAGGGCCGTATTGTAGGCGAAAGCCCAGAACAGGTTCTGCTTTATCGTTCTGAGGGTGCGTTTGCTCAGATCTATGGCGTTCACTATGCCTGACAGGTCACCGCTAATGAGGGTAATGTCGGCGGTCTCAATAGCAACATCAGTGCCTGTGCCGATGGCAACACCGATGTCAGCCTGGGCCAGTGCCGGAGCATCGTTGATGCCGTCACCAACCATGGCGACCGTTTTGCCTTCTCCCTGTAACTTCTTAACCTCCTGAGCCTTATGCTCTGGCAGCACTTCGGCAATGACACGGTCGATATCCGCTTCTCTGGCAATGGTCTCGGCGGTGCGCCGGTTGTCGCCGGTGAGCATGGCCACCTCAATCCCCAGTCGGTGCAGAGCTTTAACGGCCTCCCCGGCACCAGGTTTGAGCGTATCAGCCAGCGCCACGGCCCCGATTACCTTGCCATCCATGCCGAGAAACATCACCGTCTTACCTTCTTCCCAGAGCCGGTCGGCTTCCTTCTCAAGTTCATTCAAAGCCAGTTTTTTATCCTTCATCAGCACCAGGTTACCAAGAACAAGCTTTTTACCACCGGCCGAAGCCTCCACACCTTTCCCGGGAATGGCCCTGAAGTTAGTAACCGATTGTAACTTTAATTTCCTGTCCGAAGCCGCCCGAACGATAGCCTCGGCGAGCGGGTGCTCGGACTGGCGTTCGGCTGATGCTGTCAGACGCAGTACATCTTCTTCAGAAAAAGACTTGGCAGCAATGATATCCGTTACCAGCGGTTTTCCCTGTGTCAGCGTGCCGGTTTTATCCAGCAGGACGGTATTTATCCGGTGTGCTCTTTCCAGGGCTTCCGCGCTCCGGATTAATATCCCGTTCTCCGCACCTTTTCCGGTACCGACCATTATGGCCGTTGGCGTCGCCAGCCCCAGAGCACAGGGGCAGGCAATAATCAATACGGCGATAAAGTTGAGCAGGGCAAAGGTGAAAGCCGGGGCTGGCCCCACGAAGTACCAGATGATAAACGTGACCAGTGCAATGCCGATAACAACGGGCACAAAGTAGCTGGCGATGATATCTGCCAGACGCTGTATCGGTGCTTTGCTTCCCTGCGCTTCCTCAACTAACCTGATGATCTGTGCCAGCGTAGTGTCTTTGCCGACTTTAATGGCCTCAAACTGAAAACTGCCTGTTTTATTTATGGTCGCCCCGATTACCTCATCGCCCACCTTTTTCTCCACCGGCATGCTCTCGCCGGTAATCATTGATTCATCAATGCTGGAATAGCCCTGACGCACAATACCATCAACCGGCACTTTCTCCCCGGGCCTGACTGTTATAAGGTCGCCCACCTGGACTTCCTCAACAGGTATTTCACTTTCTTTACCATTTCGAGTTACCAGCGCTGTCCTTGGCTGCAGGCCGACGAGTTTTTTAATCGCTTCCGAGGTCTGCCCTTTGGCTCTCGCTTCCAGAAAGCGACCCAGTAGAATAAGGGCGATAATCATGGCAGAGGTATCAAAATAAAGATGTGGTTCCAGTCCACCGGCGGTGAAAAACCCCGGAAAGACCACCGCCAGGACACTGTAAGCATAGGCGGCTGAGGTACCCACAGCGATAAGGGTGTTCATATCCGCCGTGCGGTGCTTTAATGCTCCCCACATCCCGCGATAAAACCGCCAGCCAGCCCAGAATTGCACCGGCGTTGCCAGCAACCAGAGCAGGTAAGGCTTTCCCGGAAAAGACGGACCGAACCCCAGTCCCAGTATCAACAGGCCGATAACCGCAGCGAAAAGAAATCTGTTGCGCAGCGATTTAATTACTTTCTGTGATGCTGTGGAGACGTCTTCCAAAGTTTCTGCTTCTTCGCCCAGTTCGTAGCCAGCATCGACCACCGCCCGTTTCAGGTCTGATATTTGCGTTCCTTCCAGATACTCCACAGTTGCCTTCTCCGAGGCCAGGTTAACACTAGCCGAAACAACGCCGGGTACACCGGACAATGCCTGTTCCACTCGTGCCA
>DASRZK010000054.1:0-10932 GCA_035686505.1 Dehalococcoidales bacterium
TTTGCCAAACTTGGTCGCCAAGCTGGTGCTGATTCCTTTGACCGTTGTTATCGGCGAATCCAGACCGTAACCACTGACCGGTGCCGCCGATTTAACCGCCGGCACCTTTCTCTTCCTTGGTGGCGCCAGTATTTTTTCCTCTTGTTTAGCTTCAACAGGAGCGCTTCCCTCCATTTCAGCCATCAGGTTAAGAATGCTGTTCACCCACTCTCCGCGCTGTGCTACGGATAAAGAGGCATAATCCACCTTTGTCAACAGCTGCTGAAAGCGGTGCAGGAGGCGGCGGTCCGGGATGGCTTCCGCGACCTGACCGGCCCAGTTTTTAAGAAACCGGTCCAGGCCACCAATGACCGCCGTATTATCGTAGCCCTTCTTCTGCTCCAGTCCCAGAATTTTATGCAATGATTCGAAATTGTCCGCCAACTTACTCTCCACCTGCTCGGTCTTCCAGTGTTACTTATCTCCCATCACCGCTACCAGAAGCAGGCCGGGGCCGGTATGCGTACCGATAACAGGGGTCGTCTTTGTCCGGTAGATGCGCTCCCTGGGAAACAAATTGCCCAGCCTCTCGACCAATAAATCGGCATCTTCAGGACAGGCGGCTTCTTCCACTGCCATCTCCTCAATCCTGTTATAGCCAGCGGCAAACTGATACAGATGCTCAATTGCCCTGGCCCGAGAACGTGACCTTCCTGCCGGCTCCACCAAACCGTTTTTCATGGTGATGATGGGGTGTATCTTGAGCGCTGCCCCCAGCAGCGCCTGGGCAGCCCCGATGCGCCCGCCCCTCCTGAGATATTCCAGCGTGTCAAAGGCAGCCCGCATATCAACACGAGGAATATTGGCGCGTACTATTTCCATGAGTTCGTCCAGTTTAGCTCCGGCCAGCGCTGCTCTGGCAGCAGCCATAACCAGAAACCCCTGCGCCATGACCGCCCATCCGGAATCAATCACCTCAACGCGGCAACTTCGCTTCATCAAACCGATGCTCTGCACCGCTACCTCATGAGTGGCGCTGAGCTTGGAGGAAAGCATGATGGCCAGAATTTCATCCGTTTCTTCGGCCAGCTTATCATAGGCAGTGGTAAAGGTGAGGGGCGATGGCACTGACGTCACCGGCATGACTTTGCTGCTGGTAAGCTCCTGGTAAAACCGCTCGGTGGTCAGGTCAATACCATCACGATATACCTTCTCGCCAAAGCGAACATTGAGCGGAATGACGGTAATCTCCAGTTCTTCGGCTACCTGAGACGGCAGGTCAGCGACGCTGTCGGTCACAACCTTTACCGGCATTTATGCCTATTCGGCCTCCAGGACAGTTAACGCGACGGCGTTAGGACCGGCATGTGTCCCTAATACCGGGCTAACTATTGACCGATAGATACGCTCTTTGGGAAAAAGCGAGCTGAGGCGCTCAACCAACGCATCCGCCTCATCAGGTGTGGTGGCATGCTCCACTGCCAGTGCCTCAATCTTGGAGAAGCCAGGCACAAAATTGTACAGATAATCCATACCCGCTGCAGGAGACCTTACCCTGGTCAGGGGGGACATCTCGCCATCTCTTACCGTAAGTATCGGCTTTATTGACAACATTGCGCCCATCAACCCCTGTGCCTTACCGATACGTCCCCCCTTGGCCAGATATTTTAGAGTGTCAAAATAGATAACAAGATGTGACCGGGGCATAGTTTTACGCACCGAATCAGCCAGCTCGTCAAGGTTTGCCCCAGCCTTGGCCGCTTTGGCCGCAGTAATAACTATCAATCCCAGACCCATTGCCACCATTTGCGAGTCAATGACCTCAATCCGGCACTTGCCTTCCATCATGTTCTTGGCCTGCAGTGCCGACTGATAGGTACCGCTGAGCATATTGGAGACAACAATAACCAGAATTTCATCAGTCTCCCTGGCCAAATTTTTATAGACATCTAAAAAATCGCCCGGTGGAGGCTGCGTCGTCGTCGGAAGGGTGGCACCGTGAACCAGTCTGTGGTAAAACTCATCGGTGGTTATTTCCACCCTATCCCGGTAGACCTCCTCGCCAAACCGCACATAGAGTGGCACTACCGTGATTCCCAACTCCTGCGCCAGGTCATCAGTAATATCAGACAGGCTATCGGTAACAATTTTAACTGTCATATCTAGTGCTCCAATATTTATTCTATTGATATAATATAGTTATAGTGCGGCTGCCCACCCTTCACCACCTCGATCTGCAGCTGCGGATACCGGCTGCGAATATCACTGGCTACCTGCTCCGCTTCAGCCGACTTGGTATCAGCGCCGTAGTAAATAGTGATTACCTCAACCTTGCTCAGGCCCAGCGCGGACAGCATTTTGTTGAGCACCTCAAGGCCACTCTCCCCCACTGCGACCATATCGCCATCCAGAAAGCCAATCGGCTGTTTCTTTTTGATTTTCAGGTCGCCCAGTTTGGCCGAACGCACCGCACGGCATATCTCAATCGTCTTTACCGCCGTTATGGCTCTGGTCATTATCTGGACGTTTGATTCCAGGTTGGCTTCATAGTCAAAGGCCAGCAGTGCCGCCACCCCTTGCGGGATGGTTGTCGTCGGCACCACCTCAATCTTCTTTTCCGTTAGAGACTGCACCTGATTGGCGGTGGCCACGATGTTCTTATTATTGGGCAGGATTATTACCTTGTCCGAGGCGGCTTCCTCCACCGCCTGCAACAGGTCCTTGGTGCTGGGATTCATCGTCTGCCCACCGGGAACGATAGCCGTTACCCCGAGGCTGGTGAAAACGTCAGACAGCCCATCTCCGGCGACCACCGCCACGATGGCCGTGTCCACCGCCGGACCCCTGTCTTTCTGCATTTCCAGATAATCATGATGCTGTTCGTCCATGTTACGGATTGAAACCTGGTGCAGGGTGCCGAGGCTGCTGGCGTATGAGATAACATCACCAGGCTCAGGGGTGTGAATATGAACCCTGGCCGCGGCATCATCGCCGACCACAATGAGCGACTCGCCTTTCTTTTCCAGTTTCTTCCGCATCTTGTCCGTGTCCAGCTTTTCCCCCTTGAGGAGAAACTCGGTGCAATACCCGTAGGGTATCTCATCAGCGGCAATCATCTGCGGTAACTTGGTGGCGTGCAGGTCAGTAACGATAATCTGAGGCTTGCGGAACCGCATCTGCTCCATCTCACCTTTGAGGTAGCGCAGGGCGCCATCGAGGATGGTGTGCAGCCCCTGTCCACCGGCATCAACCACGCCGGCTTCACGCAGCACGTTGAGGAGATTCGGTGTGTTGGCCACCGATTCACCGGCGGCGCTGACCGCTGTTTCCATGGCGGCCACCACATCCCCGCCATCACCGGCCACTTCCGTCTGTACCGCTGTGGCAACATCCTTAATCACGGTCAGCATCGTCCCTTCCACCGGGTTGCTCATGCCCTTGTACGCCATTGCCGCCGATTCCTGTAATGCACTGGCCAGGTCAGCCGCGGTGAGAGACTCTTTCTCCGTCAGGCTCTGTGACAGCCCGCGCAGAATCTGGGAGAGAATAACGCCACTGTTGCCCCGTGCTCCCATCAATGACCCGTGCGCCATGGCATGAGCTACCGCCGAAGCACTGCGGTCTGGAGCCCGGTAGGCCTCTTCAATGGTGGAGCGCATGGTGAGCAGCATATTGGTTCCGGTGTCACCATCAGGCACCGGGAATACATTCAGGGCGTCAATTTCGGCAGAACTTTTCTCCAACCAGCCAGTAGCCGCGGCGAACATTTCCCTTAATTCCTGGCCACCGATTGATTTTATTTGCTTCATTTTGTACCACCCTTGTCAAGCTCAGCCTGACTGTGTTACTATGTAGTAGGTTTCATATTACATCAAGTTTGCCAGACAGTCAAAGGAGCATTTAGATTGAAGTGCGATATATGCGGTAAGTTACCCCAGTTCGGCCATAATGTGAGTCATTCCAAACGGCATACCAACCGCCGCTGGGTACCCAACATACACCCGGCCACGGTGACGATAAACGGTCAGCTCAAGCGTCTCAACCTGTGTACCAGATGCCTGCGCACCCAGCATAAAGTGGTGAAACCAGCCTAGCCCCTGTTACCTCCTGATTTGCCCCCCTCTTCAGTGGAGAGGGCTACTCTCATTGTCCCTACCCGAGTATCTTTTTCGCGGCGGCCACTGCCTGTGCTACGCGCTTCGGTGCGGTACCACCGGTGATATCCCTCGCGGCGAGGGACGATTCTACGGTAATGGCATAAACATCCTCGCCAAACAACGGAGAGAAGCTGCTGTATTCAGCATAGCTGAGTTCCGATAATGATTTCCCCTTTTTCACCGCATAGCTTACCAGTTTGCCAACAATCTCATGGGCAGTGCGAAAGGTCACCCCTTTCCTGACCAGGTAATCCGCCAGATCAGTCGCCAAAATATGACCGCGGCCCACCGCCGCTGCGGCGCTTTCCGTATTCACCTTCAACGTTGATATCAGGCCAGTACATATATCGAGTGACGCCAGCAGCGTGTCCGCAGTATCGAAAAGCCCCTCTTTATCCTCCTGAAGGTCCCGGTTATAGGCGAGGGGTAACGCCTTCATCGTGGTCAGAAAAGCCGTCAGGTGACCATACACGCGTCCGGTTTTCCCCCGAACCAGCTCGGCGATATCCGGGTTTTTCTTCTGGGGCATGATGCTGCTGCCAGTGGCATATGCTTCATCAAGATCGATAAAATTGAATTCAGCAGATGACCACAGGATAATTTCCTCCGCCAGCCTCGACAGGTGCATCATGCTGATACTGGCTGCGGCTTCATACTCGAGGATAAAGTCTCTATCCGAGACAGCATCAAGGCTGTTCTGGCTTACCTGGCTGAAGCCAAGCTCACGGGCCAGGAATTCGCGGTCCACGTTGTAGGCGACTCCAGCCAGTGCTCCGCTGCCCAGGGGCAATACGTCAGCACGTTTCCGACAACAGTTAAAGCGGCCCACATCCCGCTGGAGCATTTCAAAATAGGCCAGAAGGTGATGTGCCAGTAAAACCGGCTGTGCCGGCTGCAGATGGGTGTATCCCGGCACCACCACATCTATGCTGGCTTCGGCCAGACTTACCAGGGCACGCTGCAGTTCACGAAAATTGTCTATGGTCCGGGCAATAGTTTCCCTGATGTAAAGACGCAAATCCAGGGCTACCTGGTCGTTCCGTGAGCGGGCGGTGTGGAGTTTGCCGCCAACCTCACCTACTTTTTCGATAAGGCGGGCTTCGATGGCCATGTGGATGTCTTCCAGTTCGGCCTTTAGTTCAAATTTGCCTTGCTTGATTTCCTGTTCAATGGCCTCAAGCCCCTGAACGATTATCACAGAATCGGATTCTGAGATGATGCCCTGCCTAGCCAGCATCCTGGCATGGGCAATGCTGCCGGCGATATCGTGGCGGTATAACCTCCGGTCAAAAGGCAGAGAGGAAGTATATGCGGCGACTTTTCCATCCATTGCCTTTTTAAAGCGACCCCTGATATGGCTCATATCAGGCCTTTTCCAATCGGCTCGTACCCTGCACCTGAGCCTGCGTTTTTACCGGCAGACCCCAGATCTGGATAAAACCGACCGAGGCACTCTGGTCGAAGACGTCACCTTTATCGTAGGTAGCCAGGCCATAGCTGTACAGCGAATAAGGCGATTTCCGTCCCACCACGCTGCAGTTACCTTTGAAAAGCTTGAGCCTTACCGTGCCAGTAACGCAGCGCTGTGAGGACTGAATGTAAGCAGCCAGGTCCTCATGCAGCGATGTAAACCACAGACCATTGTAGACCAGGTCAGCGTATTCCACGGCCACCTTCTGCTTGAAACGCGATTGCTCTTTGGATAATGTCATTGCTTGTAACGACTGATGCGCCTGGAGCAGCACCGTGGCCGCCGGCGCCTCGTATATCTCTCTTGACTTGATGCCCACCAGGCGATTTTCCACATGGTCGATACGCCCCACGCCATAATTGCCGGCCATTTCGTTCAGGGTCTGCACGAGCATGATGCCGCCCATCTTCTTGCCATCAATGGCAACCGGGGCGCCCTGCTCGAATTCAATCTCCACGTAACCCGGTGCGTCGGGTGTTTCTTTCGGTGATTTTGTCCAGGTAAAGGCATCTTCTGGCGGTTCCACCCAGGGGTCTTCCAGGACGCCGCACTCAATGCTCCGCCCCCAGAGGTTCTCATCAATGGAATAGGGACTGGAAACGGTAACCGGCACTGGTATACTGTACTTTTCGGCGTATTTTATGGTCTCCTCTCTGGTCATGCCCCACTCCCGTGCCGGAGCGATTATCTTGAGTTCGGGAGCAAGCGCATTCACGCTCACCTCGATTCTCACCTGGTCGTTGCCCTTGCCCGTGCAGCCATGAGCCACCGCAACGGCTGCCTCGTCACGCGCCACATCCACCATTAACTTGCCGATGAGCGGTCGGGAGAGGGCAGTCGCCAGCGTGTACTGTCCTTCATAGAGCGCATCAGCCTTCAGCGCGGGCAAGATGAAATGGTTGACGAACAATTCCTTGGCATCGATGACCACTGCTTTAACCGCGCCGACTTTCAGCGCTTTCTCTTTGATGGCGGTAAAGTCACGTTCATTGCCAACGTCAATGGTGAGGGCAACTACTTCAAAGCCATAATTCTCCTTGATCCATCGGATGGCCACCGAGGTATCAAGACCACCGCTATAGGCCAGCACCACTTTCCCCAACAACGAAAAACCTCCTGTCAGTTATTTGAGATATGCCCGTCTGAGCCGAAATTCTCTTCCAAAAAGCCGGTTATTTCCAGATTAACACCGGGATACTGCCAGTAATAATCGTGCCCGGGCGCCCGCAAAAAATAGAAAATGCGGCCGGGGTCCTCATCCTCCGGCAAGGGTATGCCAACGAGCGCTTTCAGGCTGGTAATGACCATTTTGACTGTATCACCATGGCTGAAAGAATCAGGCAACCTGCCATTGCTCTCCAGAACCAGTGTCCGCTCCATGGCCATCCGCTTGTGCCAGAACGGAGGCCCGGTCTGAATGCTGTACACTCTGGGATTGTCCTGCAACATATCCATCACCGTGTCCGAAATGATGGAACCGTTGCTCTCCCCGGCAACGATGACCTTAAGGTCGGGAATATTTCTGGTTAGGAATTCCACCCTTCCGGCCAGGCTCTTCGCTTTGGAGGGATAGACGGAAAACAACTCTACCAGCTCCTTATTTATACCGCGTATATTTTTGTCAGTACGCTGGTAGTCAAACACCAGCGAGGAATATCCCAGCCTGTCCAGCTCCGATTCAATGCCCTGGCAGATTTCATACCATCCCGGAGAACTTGCCAGCATTTTGTTCCCCCAGCCCCCCGGATTGAAGATAACGACGCAATCGCTGTCTTTAGCCTCGACGTAAACAGTCAGCAGCTGGTTGACAAATTCATCATACTTATCATGGTAATCGCCGCACAGCTCCATCGCCATGGCTGATGCATCTTCCGCTACTGACTCCGGTATCTCCGATAAGTCAGTTATTGATACGTGCTTAGCTTCCCCATCAGCCAGACCAGTAAGGCCGATGTCAATATAGGAAAAAGCGAGAAGGAGCGCGCCAAGCATCAGCACCATGGTCAGGGCGACAAAAATGCCGAGCTTGCGAAAGTTTAACTTCATTTTAACCATTATCGCATAATTTTTCTTTTTCGGGAATACCCCGTTATGCCGCCGCCAGAGCTCTGTCCAGGATATCTACCGCCTTATCCACCTCGCCACGACCAATAATGAGGGGCGGCATAAAACGCAGGGCATTGGGCTTCAACCTGTTGACCAGGAGACCGTTTTTCAGGCAGGCCTCCAACACATCAGCGGCAATCTCACGGTCGAACTCTATCGCCAGAAGCAACCCGCGCCCTCTCACCTCAGTGACAAAACTGTATTTATCTTTCAGCTCCTCCAGTCGGCCCGCGAAATACTGTCCAACTGTTCTGGCGTTATCGGCAACGTTGTTTTCAATGATGTATTTGAGCGTGGCGTAGGCCGCTGCACAGACGAGGGGATTCCCCCCGAAAGTCGAGCCATGTTCTCCAGGAACAAACACGTTAGCGCTGTCTTTGACCATAATTGCCCCGATAGGCACTCCGCTTCCCAGCCCCTTGGCGAGCGTCATAACATCAGGCTCAACTCCGTACAGCTCATAACCAAAGAGAGTTCCCAGCCGGCCGATGCCGGTCTGAATTTCATCAAGGATAAGAAGAAGCCCCTTCTGGCTGCACCATTCCCGCACCGTTTTCAGGTAATTATCGTCGGGCACGTTAACCCCACCTTCACCCTGCAATGGCTCCAGAATGACGGCGCAGGTCTTATCGGTGGTTGCTGTCTTAATCGCTTCAAGGTTATTGTACTCCACGTTGACAAAACCGGCGGGGAGGGGGAGATAGGGCTCCTGGTGCTTTGCCTGCCCGGAAGCCGCCACCATGCTCAGGGTACGACCGTGAAAGGAGCCATTGGCGCTGATAACCTCATAGGCTCCGTTCCGATGGTGTTTGCCGTAGCGCCGTGCCAGCTTGACCGCCCCTTCATTTGCCTCCGCACCGCTGTTGCTGATGAATACTTTGTCCAGGCAACTGTGCTGCACCAGGAGCTCAGCCAGTTGCAGCTGCGGGACGGTGTAGAACTGGTTTGAAACCTGAATGAGGGTGTGCGCCTGCTCCGCCAGCGCCTTGGATACCACGGGATGACAGTGACCCAGGCTATTAACCGCCCAGCCAGCAACAAAGTCGAGATACTCACTACCGTTATCATCCCACACCCTTGCCCCCTCACCTTTTACCAGCGTTACCGGCAGCCGGTTAACGGTATGCATAAAATATTTGTTTTCCAGTTCCTGCCATTTATTCACGGTATCACCCCCATTTGCTTACGTAATTCTGCGCTGTGTTTAATCTTTGTAAATCGTGGTGCCACCACCACGCCCTTCAATCTGCTGTCGCAGAGCGTGAGGCTGCCGGCCATCAATGATACATGTCGCCGAAGCGATTTCCACCACCCTGATACAGCCTCGTATTTTGGGAATCATTCCTCCCGAAGCAATGCCTGAAGCGACCAGTTCTTCAGCTTCTCCACCGGACAACCTGGACAGCAGGTCGCCTGACCGGTCGCAGATGCCCGGCACATCGGTCAGGAAGATGAGTTTTTCCGCACCGATGGCCGCCGCGATTTCGCTGGCAAATATATCGCCGTTAATATTGAGCAGCGACGGCGCACCATCGGGCCGGTCAAAGGCATAAATGCCCAGTGGAGAAATCACCGGCACATGACCCGCCCTCAACAGGGTGTCCAGCAATTCCGTGTTTACTCTGACCACCTTGCCCACGTAGCCGAGCTTTTCGTCTTCTATCCGGCACTGCGCGAGTGAGCCGTCGGCACCGCTGATGCCTACGGCACGACCGCCAAGCTGGTTAATCGCCGCCACGATTTCCTTGTTAACCAGGCCGGCCAGCACCGCCGTCGCCACTGCCAGCGAATCCCGGTCAGTTACCCGCTGGCCGCCCAAAAACCGGGTGGCAATGCCGTGCATCTTCAGCCACTCGGTAATGAGCTTGCCGCCACCGTGCACCACCACCAGTTGTTCGCCCTGCTGCTGCAGGTGGACAATATCCTCAACGGTGGTATCATTGCTTCCCAGCGCCACCCCACCAATCTTAACTACAATAGTCTGCTTATGTTTCATCCCACTATCGCCGGTATCTCAAGTTGTATAGTGGCTATTGATTTCCGCGTAGTTCTCGGTCAGGTCGCAACCCCAGGCGACCGCGCTGCCGTCCCCCAGGTTCAGATTCAATATAAAAGTTACCTCAGGCCGGTCTATGTGCTTTACCGCCTCGGCATGGTCAAACGGATGCGGTCTGCCCGCTTTCAACAAACAGATATCGCTCAGGTAAAGGTCAATCTTGGACTCCACTATCTCTACGCCACTCCTCCCCGCCGCCGCCAGAATCCGGCCCCAGTTCGGGTCGTTACCGTGGATGGCGGCTTTCACCAGTGGCGAGCTGACCACGGTCCGGGCGACCTGCCGCGCCGCTGCCCTGTCCGGCGCACCCTGAACGGTTACCTCAAACATCTTGGTGGCCCCTTCGCCATCGCGGGCAACCGCCTTGGCCAGATGGATACAGAGACTCTCAAGCGCCTGCTGAAACACTTGGGCCTGCCCGGTGCCTGCTGAAATAACCTCGTTTCCGGCCAACCCGTTCGCCAGCAGCAGCAATGTATCGTTGGTGCTGGTATCGCCGTCAATGGAGATCATGTTGAAGGAAACATCCGCCGCCTGTTGCAGGGCGGACTGGATAAAGCCGGCATCAACCCGGGCATCGGTGGTGAGGAAGCAGAGAAACGTGGCCAGGTCAGGATGAATCATGCCGGCCCCTTTGGCCGCGCCACCTATAATATAGCCACCCCCATTTACCTTTACCGCCACCTCCTTGGGCACCGTGTCCGTGGTCATAATGGCCCTGGCCAGCTCATGCCCGCCGTCGCGAGAGAGCATAATCTGTTTCATGCCGGCGCGAAGTCGTTCCATGGGCATCATCTGCCCGATGACCCCGGTACTCGCCACCAGAACCTGCCCGGCCGCAGTGCCGACTACCGCAGCGGCCAGTGCGGCCATTTCCTCCGCATCCGTCATACCCTGCTCTCCGGTGCAGGCATTGGCACAGCCGCTGTTGACCACCACCCCGGTTGCCTTCCCGCCTGATAACCGCTGCTGGCACAGCACCACCGGTGCCGCTTTAATCCGGTTGCGGGTAAACAGACCGGCGGCGGCGCAGGGCACTTCCGAGGCAAGTATCGCCAGGTCCAGAATTTTCTCTTTCTTGATGCCAGCAGACGTCGCCCCGGCGGTGAAACCATTCGGGGAAGTAACCGTACCTGATGGAATGAATTCAAATCCGGCATTCA
>DASRZK010000055.1:0-3588 GCA_035686505.1 Dehalococcoidales bacterium
GCTCGCTGGAAATGGCGGGGAGGTATGCTCATATCAGCCCGGAAGCGGCGCAACTGGCGCATAGCTTCCTGCCTGGTGCTTTGACGCTGGTAATGCCCAAGAAAGAAGTTGTCCCGTCATTGCTGGTTGCCGGGCGCGATACGGTCGGCATCAGAGTCCCTGACCATAAAGTGATACTGGACCTGACCTTCATGACCGAGCTGCCCATTACGGCAACCAGCGCCAATGTCAGCGGACAGCCGACGCCATACTCTGTGCCGGAAGTGATAAACCTGCTCGGTGGGGCGGTGGAACAGGTGGCTCTGATTCTGGACCAGGGCCCGATACCATCACGCGGGCTCTCCACGATTGTTGACCTGACGGTCAGCCCTCCACAGTTACTGAGGCAGGGTCTGGTCAGCTGGCTGGAGATACGGCAGGTTCTACAGGCGCTTCAAGACTCTGCCTCGGGACAGGCGTGAGCAACCACACGTCCGCGAGTTTGACAAGTTAATTTCTTATATGCTATTTTATGGTACGGGCTGCTACGATTTTTCCCGTTTATCTGGTCCGTGCGTATGTGGCCTTTATTTTTTTTAAGAACCTGAAATGGGGAGTTGGATTTGAAAAGTGACGTTGTTAAGAAAGGGATAGAGAGGGCGCCGCATCGCTCTCTGCTGTATGCTCTGGGTTGTAATCGCTCAGAAATGGACAAGCCGTTTGTCGGTATTATCAACAGTTTCAGCGAGATTGTTCCCGGACACATGCATCTGCGTGAAATTGCGCAGGAGGTAAAGACGGGAGTAAGGGAAGGAGGTGGCGTCCCCTTTGAAGTTAATACCATTGCCGTGTGTGACGGCATCGTTATGAACCATGCGGGGATGAAATACAGCCTGCCCAGCCGACAGTTAATTGCCGACTCGGTGGAAACGGTAGCTGAGGCACATGCTTTTGATGCCCTTGTTTTCATTCCCAACTGTGACAAGATTGGTCCCGGAATGCTCATGGCGGCAGCAAGGTTGAATATCCCGTCCATCTTCATCAGCGGCGGTCCCATGCTGGCAGGCCGCTTTGGCAGTGATGGCCGAAAAGTTGACGTTATCTCGGTATTTGAAGGAGTGGGCGAGGTTCTCAGTGGCAAGATGAGTCAGGAGGAGCTGGACCAGCTGGAGCAGGTGGCCTGTCCCGGCTGCGGGAGCTGTGCTGGCATGTTTACTGCCAATACCATGAACTGCCTGATTGAAGTTATGGGAATAGGGTTGCCGGGCAATGGCACTATCCCGGCGGTGGACGCCAGACGGAGGGGTCTGGCAAAGGATGCGGGGCGCACGGTGATGAAGCTGCTGGCGGATAACGTCCGTCCGCGGGATTTAATTAATAAAGAGTCCATCTATAATGCCTTAACCGTCGATATGGCACTTGGTGCCAGCACCAACTCGGTACTGCACCTGATGGCTATCGCCCACGAGGCAGACGTGGCCTTTCCGCTGACGCTGGTGAACGAGATAAGTCAGAAGACACCGTGCCTCTGCAAGCTGTCGCCGGCATATATAGACAAGAAAACCAAATATCACATTGAGGACCTGGACCATGCCGGTGGTATACCGGCAGTGATGAATGAGATAAAAGGACTGTTGAAGCTGAATCTGAAAACGGTGACCGGCAGAACACTGGCCGAGAATATTGCGGGCAGTCAAGTAATAGACAGCGACGTAATTCGACCGGTTGAAAATGCGTTTGCCGCGACCGGTGGCCTGGCAATACTTTTTGGTAACCTGGCTCCCGAGGGTGCCGTGGTGCGCCGTTCGGCGGTGGCCCCGGAAATGCTGTCGCATCGCGGGCCGGCCAGGGTATTTGATTCTGAGGAAGAAGCAACCAGGGCCATTATGGGTGGCGACATAAAAGCGGGTGATGTGATTGTTATTCGCTACGAAGGGCCAAAAGGCGGCCCGGGAATGAGAGAAATGCTGACTCCCACCTCTCTTTTAAGCGGTCTTGGAATAGACAACAAGGTGGCTCTTATAACCGACGGGCGCTTTTCCGGCGGTTCCCGTGGCGCTGCCATTGGCCATGTTTCTCCCGAGGCGGCAGGTCAGGGCCCGATTGCCGCTCTGAAAGAGGGCGACACTATTGTCGTTGATATTCCAAATTACAAACTGGAAGTAGAACTGACTGATGACGAAATAAAACGTCGTATAGCACAGTTGCCGGCGTTTGAACCGAAAGTAAAGTCCGGTTATCTCAGGTATTATGCCGAGAAAGTAAGCTCGGCGAGTACCGGGGCTGTCTTCGGAAGCTAGAGGGAGGCTTGCCATGAAGCTGACAGGTGCACAGATATTATGCGAGGGCTTGATAAAAGAGGGAGTGGAGGTTATTTTTGGCTTTCCCGGCGGGGCGGTCATTCCGCTGTATGACACCCTGCCGCAGTACCCGCAGCTCCGGCACATTCTGGTACGCCATGAACAGGGTGCAGCGCACGCCGCAGACGGCTATGCCCGGGCGACGGGAAAGGTGGGAGTATGCTTTGCCACATCCGGTCCCGGAGCGACCAACTTGGTCACCGGCATTGCCAATGCCTTTCTTGACTCGGTTCCGGTAATCGCGGTCACCGGCCAGGTGCACAGGGACTTCATCGGCCGTGATGCCTTTCAGGAAACAGACATTACCGGTATAACGTTGCCCATTACCAAACATAACTATCTGGTTATGGATGTCAATCACCTGCCAACAATAATCAAGGAGGCCTTTCATCTGGCTCGCACCGGGCGTCCCGGGCCCATATTAATCGATATACCACGTGACGTGTTTCTGGAACAGACTGAATTCAACTATCCGGAAAAAACGGATTTACCCGGCTACAAACCAACGCTCCAGGGTCATCCCGCACAAATCAAGAAGGCCGCCAAAGCGATAAACGAGGCCAAGCGTCCCATTATCATTGCCGGCAGGGGGGTCAATACCTCAAAGGCGTACAGTGAACTGAAACACCTGGCGGAAACAGCACAGATACCGGTAGCGACCACCTTGCTGGGTGTCGGCTGCTTTCCGGAGAGCCATGCCCTCAGCTATGGTATGGTCGGCATGCACGGGATGGTCTATGCGAATTATGCCATTGAGAGCTCTGATGTGCTTATTGCCATTGGTATGAGATTTGATGACCGGGTAACGGGAAAGATAAGCGCCTTTGCTCCTCATGCGCATATCGTGCACATCGATATTGACCCGGCGGAAATTGGCAAGAACGTCCGCGCGGACATACCCATCGTGGGCGACGTCAAGCTGGTTTTGCAGGCACTGAACAAGCAGATTGTCCCTGTTGACCGCCTTGAATGGGTCAATCAACTGGATGACTGGCGGAGGAAACACCCGTTAGATATCAGGAATGATGATGGCCTGCTGCCACAGTATGTGGTGCGGCAGATATATGAAATAACCAGAGGCGAGGCCATCATTGTTACCGGAGTTGGGCAGCATCAGATGTGGGCGGCGCAGCATTACCTTTTCAATAAGCCCAATACGCTGATTTCTTCCGGTGGTCTTGGTACCATGGGGTTTGGCCTGCCGGCGGCTTTCGGTGCTCAAATTGGCTGTCCCGATACCACGGTCTGG
>DASRZK010000056.1:0-4195 GCA_035686505.1 Dehalococcoidales bacterium
TGCAGGGCGGACTGGATAAAGCCGGCATCAACCCGGGCATCGGTGGTGAGGAAGCAGAGAAACGTGGCCAGGTCAGGATGAATCATGCCGGCCCCTTTGGCCGCGCCGCCTATAATATAGCCACCCCCATTTACCCTTACCGCCACCTCCTTGGGCACCGTGTCCGTGGTCATAATGGCCCTGGCCAGTTCATGCCCGCCGTCGCGAGAGAGCGTAATCTGTTTCATGCCGGCGCGAAGTCGCTCCATGGGCATCATCTGCCCGATGACCCCGGTACTCGCCACCAGAACCCGCCCGGCCGCAGTGCCGACTACCGTCGCAGCCAGTGCGGCCATTTCCTCCGCATCCGCCAGCCCCTGCTCTCCGGTGCAGGCATTGGCACAGCCGCTGTTGACCACCACCCCGGTTGCCTTCCTGCCTGATAACCGCTGCTGGCACAGCACCACCGGTGCCGCTTTAATCCGGTTGCGTGTAAACAAACCGGCGGCGTCGCAGGGTACTTCCGAGGCAAGTATCGCCAGGTCCAGAATTTTCTCTTTCTTGATGCCAGCAGACGTCGCCCCGGCGGTGAAACCATTCGGGGAAGTAACCGTACCTGATGGAATGAATTCAAATCCGGCATTCATATTACAAAAACTATATCACACTGAATTCGCCAAAGCAACGAAGTCTTACCGGGGTTTTATTTGACATCCAAAAGCGGTAATGATAAACTTATGCCACTATGAAAATTGTAAGGTACAGTATCGGCAGCAAAACTGAGTACGGTATCCTGGATGGTGAGAGTATCCAGGCTATCGACGGCAAACCTTATCCCGAAATCAAAAAGCTCAATCAGTTCCACAAGCTCAGCGAGGTCAAGCTCCTGGCACCATGCGAACCGAGCAAAGTGGTGGCCATCGGCCTCAACTACTACAGCCATTGCAAGGAGACCAACAACCCCGTCCCCACGGAGCCAATGATGTTCTACAAACCTTCAAGCTCGGTCATCGGCACTGAGGACAAGATACAGAATCCCGGATGCGACCGGCTTGACTGGGAGACAGAGTTCGGCGTGGTCATGAAAGCCCAGGCAAAGAAGGTGAGCGAAAAGGACGCTCTGAAGTACGTACTGGGCTACACCTGCTTTAACGACGTCACCGCCCGTGACTGGCAGGCCAAGGACTCGCAGTGGTCAAGGGCCAAAGGCTCGGACACGTTCTCGCCAATCGGCCCCTGTATTGAGACCGATATCGACCCGGGCAATACGGAGATAGAAGGGTACCACAACGGCGAACTCAAGCAGAAGGTGAACACGAACGACCTCGTCTTTGGTGTGCCAGCCCTGATAAGCTATATCACGAAATTTATCACCCTCTACCCAGGCGACGTTATCGCCACCGGAACACCGGCCGGCATAGGCCCGATGAAGTCGGGCGATACATTTGAGATAAAGATTGAGGGCATCGGCACGCTGCGCAACACCGTCGCCTGATAAATAAATATGGAAGCAAAGATCGTTTACTTTGAGCGGCCCGGCCGGGAGAATACGAGCGAAGTGTTTCGCATTGTCGGGCAGAGGGCCAGGGAACTCGGTATCAAAACGGTGGTGGTGGCATCGACGCAGGGTGATACCGCCGTACAGGCAGTGGAAGCGCTGAAGGGCCTCAGGGTTGTCATCGTGACCCACAGCCAGGGCTTACGTGAGCCAAACATCAATTCGTTCACCGAGGAGAACCGCCAGATGGTGGAGAGCAAGGGCGGCATCATCTTCACCGGCACCCATCTTTTTGCCGGCATCAGCCGCGCCATCCGCAACAAGTTCAACACCTACGTCATTGGCGACCTTTTTGCCAGCACGCTCAAGGTCTTCGGCGAGGCCATGAAGGTGGTCATCGAGATATCGGTTATGGCCGCGGATGCCGGCCTGGTGCGCACCGATGAGCCGGTCATCGCCATTGGCGGCACCGGCCATGGCTCCGATACCGCAGTGGTGCTCACGCCGGCAAACTCGCAGAATTTCTTTGACGTCAAAGTCCACGAGATACTCTGCAAACCACATTTATAGGGCTTAATTAATATCATTAATAATAAGGAGGCTAAAGTATATGGGAGAACCTGGAGCGCATTACGCTATTGGCAAGGCCGGTAAATTAATCCCGGCACGACTCAGGACAAACACCGACATTACCAACGGCCTGAAGGCCGTCTGCGAGGAAAACGGCATCAAGTATGGCGCTGTGCTCTTCGGCATCGGCAGCATCCGGCAGCTATGTTACCAGGTGCTGGCGCCCAAGCCGGATACCAAGCTCGGTGCCGGCTACACTGACCCCCAGACCCTCCCCGGCCCGATTGAGGTAGTCAGCATGCACGGCATCATCTTCCAGTCAGACGATGGCCAGACATTGCTGCACCTGCACGGCACGTTTTCCGACAAAGAAGGAGCAGTCTTTGGCGGGCACATCGTGGCCGGCCAGAACCCGGTTCTGGCCACGCTGGACGCCTACATCGTCGAGAACATTGGCGCCGAGACCATCCGCCAGATGGACGAGGACATCGGCATGGGCGTGGGCATACCGCAGGGCCACTTCGCCAAAGCCAAATAATAGAACTCATTGAATTTAGTGACCTCACCCCCTGTGTCCCCCTCTCCTTTCCAGGAGAGGGGGATTTTCGTTTTTATGATATGCTTCTCTTGACAAATATCACGAAGTGTAACAAAATGTTGCTAGCTGCGGCGTTGGGGGATTTAGGTATGTCTAAACTCCAAAATAATAAACAGGAACTAGCTAACAGATTCCCGACACTTCCACATATAAGTCCATTGCCTACATGGTTTATAATGAAGCATCTGGCACTTCAGGAGGAGTTGAAGCTGACTAAACAGAGATTGTTGGAACTTGAAAGCAGGATTTCTGGGGAGAAGGTAATTGTGATTAGGGAAATAACAAGGGAAGAAGCGAAGAAAGAGATTCGGCAGCTTTTTCTAACTGGACGAACACTTTACTATTCTGATATTGCAGAGGAATTGAAGCTCGACCTTAAGTTAGTTGTCGATATTTGTCGAGAATTTCAGGAAAACAAAGAAATCGGGATAGATGAAGATGCCCTCGCAAGAATATGATGGAGTGGGGGATGCACTAAGAGCTGAAAAGATAGCTGTTCAAGCTCGTACGATTGATAGGTCACGTGTCGTTGAGGGGTCTGGCCGTGATAAGATTCAGAAAACAACTTTGAGGGGTTCGGCTTACTGTGTGATTGAAATTCCCTTGAAGTGGATTTTAGAGATAAATAAAGGCAAAAAAGCAAAAAGAAAGTAGAATTACTACAAAGCAGATTTATGTTACGCTTTGATAAAATTTGTCAGCGCTAGACAAATTTAAATTCGCTTCCATGTGTAAATTATTTTACCTCTCCCCCGCCCTCTTCTTCATCTCATACAGCTTGTTCAGGGCTTCAAGAGGGGTCATGGCGTCCAAATCCAGTTTTTCCAGTTCCTCAAGGAGGGGGGATTTGGAGGGTAAGAAAGTAAGCTGCTGCGTTGCTTCTTTGCGGCGCTTTTTTGATAGCGGCTTTGCAGTACGGCTGTCCCCTTCCAGGTCTTCCAAGACCTCGCGGGCGCGGTGGACAACGGAGCGGGGCAGTCCGGCAAGCTGGGCCACGTGGATGCCGTAGCTGCGGTCTACGCCGCCGGGCACAATCTTATACAGGAAAATGACTTCCTGCCCCTCCTCCCTCACCGCCACGTTAAAGTTCTTCACCCGGGGTAAATAACCAGCCAGCTCCACCATCTCGTGGTAGTGGGTGGCAAAGAGCGTCTTGGCGCCGAGCCGGGGGCTGTTGTGGATGTACTCGGCCACCGCCCTGGCTATGGAAAGGCCGTCGTAGGTGCTGGTGCCCCGCCCTATTTCATCCAGGATAATCAGGGAGCGGGGGGTGGCATTGTGCAAAATATTCGCCGTCTCCACCATCTCCACCATGAAGGTGGACTGTCCGGCGGCGATGTCCTCCCCGGCGCCAATGCGCGTGAAGATGCGGTCGACGATGCCGATACTGGCCTGCTCGGCGGGCACAAAGCTGCCCACCTGGGCGAGCAGTACAATCAGCGCCACCTGTCGCAGATAGGTGGACTTGCCCGACATGTTCGGGCCGGTGAGCACAATAAGCTGGGCGTCATCATTGGACAGAAGTGTATCGTTGGGCACGAAGTGGGCGT
>DASRZK010000057.1:0-2628 GCA_035686505.1 Dehalococcoidales bacterium
TTTAATTTTAATTACAGGGATTAGGTAATATTTTACACCCACCTTGTCCTTTTAAGGAGAGGGGGACAAAGGGGGTGAGGTCAAAATCCTCTTACCTTACCGCCACGCCCAAGAAGTAGGGCCAGACCACTATCCCGAGAATAATCTTCCACCATACTAGGTTGGCGAAAGCGATAGTGAAGAGCCAGCCGGCGAACCAGAAAAACACACCCGCCGAGCCAGCTGCTCCTCCACTGTAATGCCGGTGCTTTTCTTCCTGTGCCATGTTTCCTCCTTCAATAACATCAGAGTAAGGTAATCACATCACACCCACCTTGTCCGCTTGCTGAAGCTTTTGGCGGAGGTGAGGGTGGGGATTTTTTCCTCCACGCAGAGTGATTCCACCAGCTGCCAGAACTCTGTCCTGTCGGCGGCGGTGACCACCGCCTGCTCGTGGGCCTCGCTCAAAGTCACCGGATAGCCCTGCCCTCTCCGGCACTGGTCGAGAAGCAGAGCGTGTACTATGTCCAGCAAGTCTGAATTCTCCGCCACCCAGCGCGGCATTTCCACCCGCGCCACCTCTTCCTCAAGTCTTATATAGCAGAAATAGACACGGTGCTCACCGTAAGGTTCCTTCGTTATCCTCGACGGACTTATAAACAGCGTCGACCTCTCGCCCGGTTCAAGCACGTCCATGAAAAGCTCCCGGTCGGTCACTCCGGCCACGCCCTCGCAGTCCCGGCCTTTTTCGAGCGGACAAAAGCGGTCGCAGTCCGACACCTCGTGCGGGCAGATGGCCACCCGCAGCACGTTGACCACATCGGTGCTGCGCGGGAAGCTGATGTAGCTGGCCAGCGCCAACTTCTTATCCCTGTTTTGCTTTCTCATTTCTTCAAGGCAGGGTAAAAAGCCGTTGTCCAGCAGCGCCTCGGTGACAAAATCGGGATACGCTTCCAGCCCCCATAGAATCAAAGTGCCATCGAGCAGCGCCAGCGTGGTGCTGCCCGGGGGCTGCTCCGCAGCCAGCATGGACAGATGGCGGCACTCCTCAACGGCGCGCTTGATGCCGAGCAATGTGCCCTCCACCACCTGCTCACGACCGCTCGCCGCCGTTGGTTTTATCACCAGGTCTTCATCCTCCGCGTAGAGATGCGGAACGCTGTCCAGCACCGCATCCGGCTCATCACCGTACCTGAGGGCAACGGTGCCGATGTTTATCAGGTAGCAACGGGTGGAACGGTGCCGGTCAACGTCAATATGAGAGCCATCGGTGGCGAGCACGTTGAACTCGGCGGGGAGGGATGGAGGAAGGTATTTCCCTGACAGTCCGTCGGCCATCTCCGCCACCAGCCACGTTGTCCGGCTGGCCGCGATTTTCTTCTTAAGCTTCTCAAGGTCAATAGCTTCATCGCCGAAGATTTGCCGCGCGTACTCAAGGCGCTGCTGCCTTTCGGCGCGACCTTCCATCAGCCGCACCACCATGGAGCTTGCCTGCGAGACAATCTTGGTTAAGTCCAGTGACACTCCTCTTCCCTCTACGGCAAAGTATAATCCATCACTGGAACGAACTCAAGCTATTAAGACACCGAATAGATGAGTATGATATGATGAACAAGAGGTTCTAATGTTTCCCATCCTGTTGACTGTTATCATTATTTCCTTCTCCGGGGTCATGTTGCCCGGCCCCATGTTTGCCGTTACACTGGCCAAAAGCTACAAGTCGCCGTGGGCAGGAATCTGGATTTCACTCGGCCACGCCGTAATTGAATTACCTTTAATCCTGCTCATCTACTTTGGCTTTGCCCAGTTCTTCCAGGTCAGCATGGTGCGACTGGTGCTGAGCGTGGCCGGCAGCGGCATGATTATCTGGCTTGGGGTGAGCATGTTCCGCGCCCGAACCGACGTGGTCAGACAGGGGAAAGACCTGCCCTACAATGCCTTCACCGCCGGCATACTGGCCACCGGTTTCAATCCCCTTTTCCTGGTCTGGTGGGCGACCATTGGCGGCATGCTCATCATGCGCGTCCTCGAGTTCGGCACCGCTGGCCTCATTATCTTCACCTTCGTGCACTGGCTTTGCGACCTGGTCTGGCTAACCCTTGTTTCCAACGTGATTTACCGGACGCGCACCTTCTGGGGACAGAGAGTGCAGGAGTGGCTCTTCATAGCCTGCAGCCTGCTGCTGGTTGGTTTCGGCATCTGGTTCCTGATATCGGGTATTCATGTGGTGGTTTAGAGGTCAATTATGAAAGTAGGTTATGTTTACGACCCTGTATATTTAAAGCATGATACCGGCTACCACCCGGAAAATGCCCAGCGCCTTGAAGCCATTATGGCTCACCTTGAGGAGACCGGGCTGATAGAGCAGTTAACACAAATCGCTCCCCGCCCGGCCACTGTTGAAGAGCTGACTTATGTCCACCAGGCAACATACGTATCGCATATCCAGGATTTGGCGGTGAGGGGCGGCGGCTGGCTTGACCCCGACACGATAATGTCGCCGGATTCTTACGACGCCGCACTGTACGCCGCCGGCGGTGTCATTGAGGCAACCGATGCCGTCCTCAGCAGCCGGGTAAACAGCGCCTTTGCCCTGGTCAGGCCCCCCGGCCACCACGCCACCGCGCTTGCGGCCATGGGCTTCTGCCT
>DASRZK010000058.1:0-2677 GCA_035686505.1 Dehalococcoidales bacterium
CCATCGGCACTGAGCTTCTACTCGGTGAGATAGTCGATACCAATACCCCTTATCTGGCCGGCCAGCTGTCCGTGCTTGGCATTGACCTCTATTTCACCTCGGCGGTAGGCGATAACATGGCCCGGCTAAAGGGCGTTCTCAAGCAGGCCTGGGACCGGTCGGATATCATTCTCACCACTGGAGGCCTCGGCCCAACTCAGGATGACCTCACCCGTGATGCCATAGCCGGGCTCCTGGGCGAGAAGATGGAAGTGGACCCGAATTTGAAGCAGGACCTGATTAATTTTTTTGCCAGACGTGGCCTGGAAATGCCAGCCAGCAATGTCCGGCAGGCAACGCTTATCCCTTCTTGCACAGCGCTGATAAACCCCCAGGGCACCGCCCCCGGCTGGTGGGTGGAAAAAGAGGGGAAGGTAATCGTGGCTATGCCCGGCCCTCCGGGAGAGATGCAGTACATGTGGGAAAATCAGGTTTTACCCAGATTGCAGAAGAAGACGGGCGCGGTTATCCTGACGCGCATGATAAAGACGTTTGGCACGTCAGAAGCCAAGGTTGACGAGATGCTGTCTGACCTGACGCCGTCGCCGAATCCAACGCTGGCGACTTACGCCAAGCTCGATGGCATCTATGTCCGCATCGCGGCGAAGGCAGAAAAAAAAGAAGAAGCACAGAAGATGGTTGATAGTCGTGAGGCTGACGTCAGGGCCATTCTGGGTGATATCATCTGGGGGATGGACGATGATACACAGGAAGCGGTGGCGGGCAAGGTGCTTCTTGAAAAAGGTCTGTCGCTGGCCGTTGCCGAGTCGTTCACTGGCGGTTTTCTGGCCCATACGCTGGCCGCAGACGCAAACAGTGCACGCTATTTCAGGGGCGGGTTGATTGCATCGTCCAGCGAAGTTAAGGTGGCACTGGGCCTGGACCCGAAGCTGGTCAAAGGTGAAGACAAGGCCGAGGTGGCCAGGGCAATGGCGGTCATGGCTCGCCAGAAGCTGGATGCCACGGTTGGCATCGGTATTGAGGGTGAAGGGCACTCCGAACCGGAGAGCGGTATGGTGGCGGGCACGGTATTTATTGCCATTGACAGCGACAAGGCCGGTTTGCACGCCGTACAGAGCTATTCCGGACGACTCTACCAGATGAAGCGGAGAGCGGCTTACTACGCGCTCTTTGACCTGGTGAAGTTATTAAAGGCATAAGACCCCCTCTGTTTGCCTGTGCCCCATCACGTGTCATACTGATTGTTTCGCTTGCCCCTGAAAAATGGCTGGCGTATAATCAAAATATCGATGTAAAGGAGGCAGACCGAGCACTATGAAAGCAGTCGTTAAAGAAAAAGCAGCTCCCGGGGCCAAACTCCTGGATGTTGATGTGCCGGAACCGGGACCACGAGATGTTCTCATCAAGGTAAAAGTCGCCGCCATCTGCGGCACGGATATCCATATCATGGAGTGGACTCCCTACGCCCAGGCCAGAATCAAACCGCCGATGATTTTCGGGCACGAGTGCAGCGGCGAGGTGGTTAAAGTTGGCAATCAGGTAACTGATTTCGCGGTGGGCGACTTGGTGGCGGTGGAGACCCATATCCCGGACGAAACCTGTTTTATGTGCAAGACCGGACTCCAGCATATCTGCGAGAAGATGGCGATCATCGGCGTGCATGTTGACGGCGTTTTTGCGGAATACGCTAAAATACCGGCGGTCTGCTGCTGGAAGCTCGCCAAAGATACCGATCCTGACCTGGGGGCTATCCTGGAGCCGTGGGGAGTGGGGGTTAACGGCATTCTCAAAGGGGAGGTTAATAACCGCAGCGTGGCGGTATTCGGCTGCGGACCTATCGGGCTCATGGGGCTGGGCTCCATAAATGCCTGGGGTGCCAGCAAGATTTTTGCCGTCGAGCCTTCGGAGACGAGACTTAGTATGGTTCCCCAGTTTGCCCCCGATGCCGTTCTGCTCAATCCGGCCAAGCAAGATGCGGTCAAAGCTATCCTTGATGCCACCGGCGGGCGGGGCGTTGATGTCGCTATCGATATCAGCGGCAATGCCAAGGGAATTCAGGGAGCATTCAAGGTGGTACGGCGAGCGGGCAGAGTGAGCCTGGTGGGGTTGCCGGGCGCACCGGTAGAGCTGGATATAACTGCGGATATAATCTACAAGGAAACCAGGGTCTTCGGCAGCACCGGACGGATGATGTGGCATACTTGGTACGAGATGCAGAATTTGCTGGATTCGGGAAAGTTTGACCCGATGCCGGTCATCACTCACCGCATGCCGCTGGCGGATTTTGCCAAAGGAATTGAACTGGCCCAGGGTGGTAAAGCGGGCAAGATTCTGCTTTACCCCTAGCTTGAGAGGATGGTAGTGACGGCACGGAAGCTGGGTATCGTGGCTGACGACCTGACCGGAGCCATGGACAGCAGCGGTTATTTTGCCAGCCTGGGGTTTAGCACGATAGTCGTTCTTGACCCGGATTTTTCCTGCGATGCCACGGTACGGGTCATTACCACCAATAGCCGCGCTGAAGACCCAAAAGTTGCCCGCGAGCGGGTGCGGCAGGCGATGCATGGTATGGCTGAGAGGGTGGTATACAAGAAAATTGACTCCACGCTCAGGGGTAACGTCGGGGAGGAGTTGCAGGTAGCCGTGGCGGCAATGGCCAGTGAGAAGGTGGTGGTGG